>JAFSRY010000056.1 GCA_017445845.1 Prevotella sp. | reverse complement strand
TCGAAGGTAGTGCGCTTTGCGCAGAAATCTCACAAATCTATCCAAAATCTTTCATCTTGTCTATCAGGACTTTTGATTTGTATAGATTTGTAGGATTTCTCGTCCGTAGGACGACTGAATTTCTATTTTGACACACCCTCAAAAGAATGTTGACCAATGAACGCTGAACAACAATATATCGACCTTTATGGGCAGTGTCGGCAGTTGATATGCGACCACTCGACAGCGGTGATGAACGCTCCTCGCGACGAGGCCTATGAGCGTTTCCGGACGAATGGTCTGCCGACCCGTAAAGTGGAACGCTATCGTTATACGAATCTTCAGGACTTGTTCGGCCCGGACTACGGGCTGAACCTTCATCGCTATGACATTCCCGTCAATCCCTATCAGGTCTTCCAATGCGATGTACCCAACCTTTCCACTGCTCTCTATTTCATGGTCAACGACAGTTTCTACGAGCAGTCGCTGCCCAAGAACCGGCTTCCCGAAGGTGTCATCGTTGGGTCGCTGTCGAAACATTCTGAACGGGTCTCGAACTACTACCACCACCTTGCCTGCCGTGACGAGGCTGACGGGGTGACGGCTCTGAACACCATGTTGGCCCAAGACGGGCTGTTTGTCTATGTGCCGAAGGGCGTCAAGGTGGACAAGTGTCTGCAGGTCATCAATATCCTCAAGGCCCCTTCTGCCGACCACCAAGGTCTCATGGTCAACCGTCGCGTTCTCATTGTGTTGGAGGAAGGGGCGGAACTGAAGATGCTTTTCTGCGACCATGCTGCCGACGACGTTGCCTTCCTCACGACAGAAGTCGTCGAGGTGTTCGTGGACGAGGGTGCCCACCTCGACTTCTATTCGCTGGAGGAAAGCCATTATAAGAATGTACGCGTGAGTAATGTCTATGTGCGGCAGCAGCGTGACAGCCGTTTCCATCATAACGTCATCACGTTGCACAACGGAACGACGCGCAACATGCTCAACGTGAGCCTTGCTGGCGAAGGTGCCGAATGCCGATGCAACGGTTGTGTCATTGCCGACAAGCAGCAGCACGTCGACAACAACACCCTCATCGTCCATGAGGTGCCCCACTGCTCGAGCCGCGAGTTGTATAAATACGTCCTCGACGACGAGGCTGTAGGGGCCTTTGCCGGTCGGGTGCTGGTGAAGCCCGATGCCCAGCAGACGGCTTCGGAGATGCGCAACCAAAACCTCTGTGCCACTCGTCAGACCCGTATGTATACACAACCCATGCTCGAGATCTATGCCGATGACGTCAAGTGCTCACATGGTTCCACGGTCGGACAACTCAACGATGCTGCCCTCTTCTACATGCGTCAGCGCGGCATTCCCTTGAAGGAGGCGCGGATGTTGTTGCAACAGGCTTTTGTCGGCGAAGTCATCAGCCAGATAGAGTTGCCGCAGCTGCGCGACCGCCTTCACTATCTCGTCGACAAGCGTTTCCGTGGAGAACTCAACAAGTGTGCAGGCTGTAAGCTATGCCGGTGAGGAAAGGGGAATTAATGATGAGTAAATAGAAATTAGTCATTATGATTACCGTCTACTGTTAAGTTTCCAATTGATTTTACATATTTCTAAAGCCTTTAAAATGACAGCTTTCATTCCCAAGTATCTGCGGTTCCTTACGTTCCTGATGGTCTTCGTCTGTGTGCAGCCCATTGTGGCAGGCCGGCCGAAGGTGGGACTGGTGTTGGGTGGCGGTGGTGCCAAGGGTGCCGCCGAGGTTGGAGTACTGAAAGTCATCGAAGAGGCAGGCATCCCCATCGACTATGTGGCAGGCACGAGCATTGGTGCCATTGTGGGCGGACTCTATGCCACTGGCTACACGGCAGCCGAACTCGACTCTATCTTTCGCCAACAAGACTGGATACCCTTGCTCACCGACCGCCGCGAAGACCTCATGCAGGTGCCCTATCGTGAAATCGACGGCATCGTCTATCTCTTCGGCTTTCCTGTCTACGACATCAACCGAGAGAGCCACGGACGCATAGGAGCTCTAAAGGGTAACCGTGTAGAGACCTTGATAGACTCGCTGATGGGTGTGCGCGGCATGAACGAGTTCAGCCTGCTGAAGCGGCCGTTCAGCTGTGTGGCCTGCGACCTTCGGACGGGTTCGGAAGTCATCCTTGACGACGGCATACCGGCACAGGCCATGCGTGCGTCGATGGCCATTCCCGGTGTCTTCAAACCCGTACGTCGTGACAGCCTGTTGCTTCTCGACGGCGGTATGGCCAATAACCTGCCTGTCGACCTTGTGCGGCGCATGGGAGCAGACATCGTCATCGCCATCGATCTGCAGCAGAACGAAGTGGAAGTGCACAAGAAACGTGACCTCAGCCTGCTTCATCTTGTCGCCGACCCGTTGGGAATAGGCGGGCTGGTGCGTTGGGCTGGCGAGCGGCCAGACATCGACAAATATCTCGACAACCGACAGCATTGCGACCTTTACCTGCATCCAAGACTCGATGGTTATGATGTCACCAGCTTCGGGACTGCCAGCGTTGCCCACATGCTGCAACTGGGTGAAGAGGAAGGCCGCCGCCATTGGGACGACCTTCTAAGGCTGAAAGCCCTCATCGACAATGAGTAATTAGAAATTGGTAATTATGATTACGCACTTCTAATTGAAAAAATACTTCACAAATAGTCCGGCGAAAAGGGCGAATTACGAATATAATCTAAAAAACACAAAGATTTTTCGGTTTTTTTTGTTTCTCAACGGATTTATTGTAACTTTGCAAGGTGAATAGTTGTTATGTAATCACTGAAAGCGTATAGACGGCAATAGGTTATGGAAACGTTAAAACCGACAGCAATGGAGATGAGGAAGATGATGGTTCTGACCATCTCCATAGTGTCCTGTGTACTTTGCATGAACGGACAGACCCCGCTTGAGATTACGAAAATGGGCGTGGAAAAATACAATGCCGGTGAGACAGAGAAAGGTATTGAACTCCTCAAGCAGGCTTTTGAACAGTACGAACCTAATGCTTGGTTCTATCTCGGCTACCTGGCCATCAACGGGAAAGTCGAGGGGATGTCGCCCGAGTCCGGCCGTTTCTGGGTAGAGAAGTCAGCCGAACAGGGTGTCGGGCAGGCACAGATGCTGATGGGAAACCTCTGTCTGTCGGATAATAAATTAGATGATGAAAAGTTTATGAAAGGCTATGCATGGTATCGGAAGGCAAAGGCTCAAGGGGTTCAGGAAGCCGTTGCGTCCGTTGCACAGATGGATAGCATCATCAACAGTTTCAGCGAAATAGAAAAGGGTATCTACTTGAGAACCCTTTGCTATCAGAAGGAATACGAACTGGCCTTTGAGTGGTTTGAGAAGGAAAGCAACGCCGGAAATGATTCATTCCTTTATGACCTGGGGTTTATGTACTATAAAGGAATTGGTACGAAGGAAGACTGCGCTAAAGCCGAAGAGTGGATGGTGAAAGCCGCCACGAAAGGCAGGTGTCGTGCCCAGTGGTTCCTGTATAATGTATATACGTGGGGCGAGAATTGTTTCAAGGAAGACGCTGACAAGGCTGTGATGTGGATGAAGAAGGCTGTGGCACAGGGCTACAACCAAGCGTATTTCATGCAAGAGTATCAGAATTCCTGGATGAGTAAGGTAGACAGATAGGAAGCGAAAAATTAATATAACAAAAAAATAGGTTTATTAATATGGCAAAGAAAGAAGAAAACGAGGCTCAGAATCCTCAGAGCGAGAAGCTGAAGGCCCTGCAGGCTGCCATGCAGAAGATAGAGAAAGATTTCGGCAAGGGCACCGTCATGCGTATGGGCGATGAGAAGATAGAGAATGTCGATGTTATCCCCACGGGTAGTATCGGACTAAATGCCGCCCTCGGCGTGGGTGGCTATCCTAAGGGTCGCATCATCGAGATATTCGGTCCGGAGTCGTCGGGTAAGACCACATTGGCCATCCATGCCATCGCAGAGGCACAGAAGCAAGGAGGCATTGCCGCCTTCATTGATGCTGAACATGCCTTCGACCGTTTCTATGCACAGAAGCTGGGCGTCGACGTCGACAACCTGTGGATCAGCCAACCCGACAACGGTGAGCAGGCGCTGGAGATTGCCGACCAACTCATCCGCTCGTCGGCCATCGACATTGTCGTCATCGACTCTGTCGCCGCCTTGACACCGAAGAAAGAGATTGAGGGTGACATGGGCGACAACGTCGTCGGTCTGCAGGCCCGACTGATGAGTCAGGCCCTGCGCAAACTCACGGGTACCGTTTCGAAGACCAACACCACCTGCATCTTCATCAACCAGTTGCGCGAGAAGATCGGCATCATGTTCGGCAATCCCGAGACCACAACGGGTGGTAACGCCTTGAAGTTCTATGCCTCGGTACGCCTCGACATCCGTAAGGTCACTGCCATCAAAGATGGCGACCAGGTGGTAGGTAACCAAGTGCGCGTGAAGGTGGTGAAGAACAAAGTTGCTCCTCCCTTCCGTAAGGCCGAGTTTGAGATTACCTTCGGCGAAGGCATCTCGAAGGCAGGTGAACTGGTAGACTTGGGCGTTGAGATGGGCATCATCACGAAGAGTGGTTCGTGGTTCTCCTATGAGGGCACGAAGCTGGCTCAGGGTCGCGATGCTACGAAGCAGATGCTCCTCGACAATCCTGAACTCAGCGAACAGATAGAGGCCCAGATCATGGAGGCCTTGAGCGAGAAGAATTAGAAATATTGCAGTCCGCAAAAACAAATTCAACATTAAAAGTCTTCCGCAATGCCGATAAACAGGCGTTGCGGATTTTTTTACGGGGCAGCAATATATTTATAGCTGTCGGCAATGGATGGCTAAGCCCCGACTGGCACGAAACATATCTTCGGAAAAGTAAATTCAGTTAATTTACTTTTTCGATTGTTAACACTCGTGGCTGCCGATAACGATGTATGGTGTTTTGATGTCTTTTTATTGTCATCTGGGGAAATCGGTCGTCGGGCTTTGGGTCGGGCGGTTTTTAACCGGACACAGTAATAAATTAGAAACTATTGGGCATCATATCAAACGAAATGGGATGGCCTTTCCGAAGGTCATCCCATTTGTGGGTTATGAAAAAAGCTGTTGCCCGCTTAGGGAAGGCTGATTGCTTCGTTGGGACAAACGCTGGCGCATGTGCCACACTCTGTGCACAGGTCAGGATCAATCTTGTAGATGTCGCCCTCAGAAATTGCCTCCATGGGGCACTCGCTAATACATGTACCGCAAGCGATGCAGTCTTCACCAATTACGTAAGCCATAATGTTTCCTTTCTTTCTTTTTTATAGTTAATATTGTTTCTTTAATGTTGAATACCTATTTATAGGCTTTGCAAAGGTACAGAATTTATTTGTAATACCTACAAATGGGTATTATTTTTTACATTATTTAAGGATACGAGGTTTTGAGAAGGTTTGTGGTGAGGATTTATGTGGACGAGAATGCTTTGTCCCATTCGTCTTTCCTGATGATGTCCTCTTCCGTCAGGTCTTCTACCCCGATGCTTAAGTCACCAACGACATCGGCAATGGTCGCAGGATACTGGGCGTTAGGGTCGTAGGGTTTTTCGCTGCGCCAGGTCTGTGCGCCTTTCTTGATGACCCAAGCCTCAGGGGTGGGGTGGTATTTCACCCAGATGCCATTGTCGCCATTCTGCCAGTGAGCATAGTAGGCACCCTTATACTCGTTTTTCAACATCTCCCGCAGGCAATGGCCCAAAGTAGCAAGGTTCTCCTTTGTGGCTATCGATTTGGGAAATTCCACATTGACATTTCCAACGACATAGCCAACGTTTTGTACCCTTACGGTCATCTGCCCGACCGACAGTTGCCGTTGCAGTTGCTCTTTCAGCATTTCCAGTTGATAGTCCGGGTCGTCGGGCGGCAACAGTATGGAGGCAGAAGCCATGTAGTTTCCGCTGGTGCCGTCGTAAGAGAGGCTGACGTCTCCAGACCATGACGACAAGTATAACCGTCCGTTTTCAAAGTTCAGATGGGTCGACTCGGCTCTTCCCCCATAGAAGGCTTTGACCTTACGGCGAAACCAGTAGGTGCGGAGATAAAAGAAGGCGACGAAGAGCAGCGCTACGAGCAGGAACACCAGCACGATGCCGGCACTGGTAAAGATAAAGGCACACGCAAAGAGCACCAATGCGAGGCTAAAAAGAAACAGCATAACTTTGCCGAAGAATGAAGAAACCTTGTTCATAGCGGATGAGAAATGTCCTTTAACTTCTTTAACTCCCTAAACTTCCAAATTCAGGTTATCAGTCCTTGTTTTCGGAGCTCGTCGGCGAGGGCCTCGAGTTCGTCATACCACTCCTTTCCGAAGCGTCGGATGAGGGGCTCGCGCAAGAACTTATAGACAGGCAGGTTGAGTTCTTCGCCCTTCTTGACGGCATCACGGCATACATCCCAGCGGTGGTAGTTCAGCCCGATGGTGCCGTCGCCGAAGCGCTTGGCACGGATTGGATAGAGGGCGCAGGAGATGGGTTTGCAGAAACGCGTCTTGCCGCTTCGGAAAGCCTTCTCCAGGGCACACAGACAGCTGTCGCCATCGTAACAAGTGAAGGCACAGTCTTTGCCGCGCACGATGCTCGTCACAAGGTCGCCCTCCTTGTCGGTATATGCCACGCCCTGCTCATCGATGACGGCTTGTGCCGAAGCAGAGAGCATCGGCCACACCGTGTCGAGGGCATCTTCAATGTCGCCGATTTCTTCGAGCGTCACCGGCGCACCGGCATCACCCTCGACGCAACAGATGCCGCGACACTTCTCGTAGTCGCAGCAGAAGCGTTCGGTCAGGATGTCAGGCGAAATCAGCACGTCGCCCACCTGTAGTATCGGTAGAATTCTTTTTGTCATCTTTTTCTTGCAACGGTACGATTAAGTGAGTTCTCCCCCTCATCGCTCCCACCTCGCGTTTCGCCCAAGGAGGGGGAGTGCCAGTTACCACAGGACGGGTTCTTCGCCATGGGCTTGCAGGTAGGCATTGGCCTGTGAGAACTGGTGGTTGCCGAACCATCCGCCACGGTTGGCCGAGAGGGGTGAGGGATGAACGCTCTCGAGGACGAGGTTCTTCTGTCGGTCTATCATATAGGCTTTTCCGCGGGCATAGCCGCCCCAGAGGAGGTAGACCAGGTGCTCTCGTTCGGCTGCCAGGGCTCGGATGGCGGCATCGGTGAACTGTTGCCAGCCCAGTCGCGAGTGGCTGTTGGCCATGTGTGCACGGACGGTGAGTGAGGCGTTGAGCAGCAACACACCCTGTCGGGCCCACCGTGTGAGGTTCCCCGAGGTAGGAATGGGTGTTCCGAGGTCGTCGTGGATTTCCTTGAAGATATTTTGCAGGGAAGGAGGGAAGGGCACTCCGTCCTGCACGGAGAAGCTCAGCCCGTGGGCCTGGCCGGGCTCATGATAGGGGTCCTGGCCGAGGATGACGACTTTCACCCGGTCGAAGGGACAAAGGTTGAAGGCATTGAAGATGAGGGGTCCCGGCGGATAGCATGTTGTCTGCTGATACTCCTGACGAACCCACTGTGTGAGTTGTTCGAAATACGGTTTGTCGAACTCCTGCTGCAACCGCAGCCTCCAGCTTTCTTCTATCTTTACGTTCATAATGGATTGGTAATGAGTAATTAGAAATTAGTAATTATGATTACCCCTACCGGTAGGCAATTATTCATTTCTCATTTTTCATTACTAATTATAGCTTTAAGTGCACATTCGGCGGATGTTGCAGCCTACGAAGTTGCCGAGGAAGATGGCAAGGTAGTAGAGGGGTATCTCGGGATGCCACTGGAAGTGGGCGGTGAGGTACATGACGTCGGCGATGGAGTGGTAGAAGCCGCAGACGATGAACAGGGGCACGCCGAAAATGACGGGGAGCAGCGTTCCAGCCTCCTTGTTTCCCCAAGGTGATGGGTTCTTGGCCATGTAGACGGCACAGTCGATGATGAGTCCGCAGCCCATAGCCTTGGTGAAGGCTTCGGGGAAAGAGTCGTCGAGTCGGTTGGCGACCATTGTCGTCAGCGTCTCGTCGAAGTTGTTGCAGTAATGGGCGATGAGTCCCAGCAGGGCACATCCGACGATGTTGAAGAACCACACCACAAGCAGTTCTAGGGTCTGCGAGGGTTTGATGACTCCTGCCATACCCGTATATAAAGGTACGCGCATGACGATGACGCTGATGAGTCCGAAAGCGAAGATGACGGCACCGGGGAGTCCGCCCAAGGCCAGGAAACCGTAGGAGCCGAGGCCGATGAAGATGCCTGCAAGCAGGGCTTTACGAATGGTTGCTGTCATGAGGAATAACTGTTTTTTTATTTTAGGACCTGATACTTGAAGTCGTCAAACAGTGCCTTTCCGCCGTTGCCATAGCAGTAGAGTCCTACGCGGATGCCTTTCCAGTTGCCGCTGCTCATCTTGAAGGGTGTGCCCACCGGTGTGTATTGCCTGCCGTCGAGGCTATAGGCAAACTGATGTTGGTTGGCGGTGACGTCCAGGTGGATGCTCAGGTAGACCTTCGCCGGCCGTTTGCCGACGACTACGCTGCGCTGGCCATTCTCTTCAAGATAGATGCCGTCGGCATTGACGCCGATGCCCCGATAGTCGCGGCCGATGCAGAGCAGTCCGGCAAAGGTCCCGGCAGTGAGGTTTCGGCAGTCCATGAGTACGGTGGCCTCGCTCTCGAAGCCCATGGTCTTCTGGGTGAGCATGTTGCGGGCGTTCTTCAGGTCGGGCGAGGGCTGGGCGTGGATGGTCAGCCATCCCTTCCGCTCGGTCAGGCTCCAGTGGTCGTTGTCGGGGTTGTGGCACCATTGCCATTGCAGTCCCAGCTGGGGAGCGTCGAAGTTGTCGTCGGTCTGTGGCAGGTGGGGCTTTGCATCGGTTTTTATATTCGGTTTCGTCCACACCTTGACGGGTTCGCCGATGCCGTTACCATCGATGTCGACACCCATCAGGGGCCAGTCATCTTTCCATCGGGCTGGCTGCAGGTGGACGACGCGCCCCAGCACGGCTGTTTCCTGAAAGTGATAGAACCACCATTCGCCGTCGGGCGTATCGACGAGTGCTCCCTGGTGCGGGCCGTTGACGGCGGTGGTGCCTTGCTCCAAAACAACGCGCTTCTCGTAAGGTCCGTAGACATGCTTCGAGCGCAGGACGGTCTGCCAGCCTCCGCCGACGCCGCCCTCTGGGATAATCAGATAGTAGTAGCCGTTGCGTTTGAGCCATTTGGTGCCTTCAGCCACGGGACCAGTGTAGACGGTCACGCCGTCGTCGAGCAGCTGCTTGCCGTCGGCCGACATCTTGTGGACGATGATAGGTCCGGCTCCCCACTGGCTACGTCCGAGATAGGCTTGTCCGTCGTCGTCCCAGAGTGGACAGGGGTCTTCCCACTTCGGCACCTCTTTCACACAGTGCAGGGGTGTCCACGGTCCTCGCACATCGTAGGCGGAGGTCATGAACAGACCTTCTTCGGGTGTGCAGAAGAAGACATAGAAGCGTCCCTCGTGCCATCGGATGCTCGGTGCCCACGGTCCGCCAGCATAGTGGTTGTTGGCATTCCACCCCGGCAGGTCGAGGCGACTGAAGAGTTGGGCGGCGACTTGCCAGTTGACCATGTCGTCAGACTCCAGCACCTGCATACCTAAGAAGTGGAAGTCGCTGGCCACCATATAAAACTTGCTGCCCACGCGGATGACGTCAGGGTCGGAGTAGTCGGCATTGAGCACGGGGTTCTTATAGGTACCGTTGCCCTGGTCACCCCAGTCGAGGGGCGACTGTGCGCTGAGATTTGCCAAGGATAGGGTTAGCAGGATGGAAAGGAATAATCTCATTTCTTTGAAAGATACAGCTCTTTGATGTTAGTCGTTTGGTAGATTAGTCGTTTGGCCGTTTTGTAGATTAGGAAAGTAACTTACCAGCCAAGGTAATATCCCCAATCTCCCAAACCACTAATCTACCTATCTACCAATCTCCCAAACCACCTTATCTTTTTTAGTCGCTGATGAGGCACTCTCCGGTCATGTCGCTGGGCTGCTCCAGTCCCATGATGTGCAGGATGGAGGGAGCCACGTCGGCCAGCCGGCCGTTGCGAACGGTGGCAGAGTTGTTGTTCGTGACATAGATGAAGGGCACGGGGTTCAGCGAGTGTGCGGTGTTCGGCGTACCGTCGGCGTTGATGGCATTGTCGGCATTGCCGTGGTCGGCAATGATGATGGCCTCGTAGTCGTTGGCCTTGGCTGTCTCGATGACCTCACGCACGCAGTTGTCGACGGCCCAGACGGCCTTTGCGATGGCATTGTAGACGCCCGTGTGGCCCACCATGTCGCCGTTGGCGAAGTTGACGACGATGAAGTCGTACTTCTGGGTGTTGATGGCCTTGACCAGGTTGTCCTTCACCTCGAAGGCCGACATCTCAGGCTTGAGGTCGTAGGTGGCCACCTTGGGCGATGGTACGAGGATGCGGTCCTCGCCCTCGAAGGGTGCCTCGCGTCCGCCGTTGAAGAAGAACGTCACATGGGCATACTTCTCTGTCTCGGCCGTGTGGAGTTGTTTCTTGCCAAGTTTCGACAGATATTCGCCCAGCGTGTCTTCCACGTTCTCCTTGGGGAAGAGGATGCCCACGCCACGGAAGTTAGCGTCGTAGGGTGTCATGCAGTAGTATTTCAGTCCGGGAATGGTCTTCATGCCTTCCTCGGGCATGTCTTGCTGGGTGAGCACGGTTGTGAGCTCCTTGGCGCGGTCGTTGCGGAAGTTGATGAAGATGACAGCGTCGCCCTCTTCGATGACGCCGTTGACCTGGGTGTTGTGTATGGGCTTGATGAACTCGTCGGTGACGCCCTCGTCATACGACTCCTGCATAGCCTGCAGCATATCGGCTGACTGCTTGCCCTTTCCTGCTGTGAGCAGGTCGTAGGCCTCCTTCACGCGGGTCCAGCGCTTGTCGCGGTCCATGGCATAGAAGCGTCCCACGATAGAGGCGATGTGAGCGTCGTTCTGGCGGCAGACCTCCTGCAGCTGGCTGATGAATCCGATGCCCGACTTCGGGTCGGTGTCGCGGCCGTCCATGAAGCAGTGCACAAACAGCTGGTCCTTCAGTCCGTACTCCTTGCCAATCTCGACGAGTTTGAAGAGGTGGTCGAGGCTGGAGTGCACACCGCCGTCGCTGGTCAGACCCATCAGGTGGAGTTTCTTGCCGAGCTTCTTTGCATAGGTATAAGCCTCCACGATGCAGGGGTTCTTCAGAATAGAGCCGTCCTTGCAGGCACGGTTTATTTTCACGAGGTCCTGATAGACCACGCGTCCGGCACCGATATTGAGGTGACCCACCTCCGAGTTGCCCATCTGTCCGTCGGGCAGACCGACATCCTCGCCTGAAGCCTGAAGCTGTGAGTGAGCAGATGTTGCGTTCAATAAGTCGAGGTAAGGCGTCGGCGTGTTATAGATGACGTCACCCTTACCATGTTGTCCGATTCCCCATCCGTCGAGGATCATCAAAAGCGCTTTTTTAGCCATAGTTTTCCTTTTTCCTTAATTAATAAGATTATCTGCCTGCAAAATTACAGTTTTTTCTCCGATTATCCGAAAATAAAGTTGTAATTTTGTAGGCACAATCATAAAAAATTTGACTATGAGCAAAAAACATAACTACAAGTCGGTGCTGGCTGCCGTGAGAACACGCCTGGCCGATGCCACCTACCCCAGTGGCACACTGCTGCCAGCCGAGAACCAGCTCGCCCAGGAATTCGGTGTATCGAGGCCTACCGTAGCCCGAGCCTACGACCAGCTGGCAGCTGAAGGCCTTGTCAGTAAGAAGCGAGGCGTGGGAACCATTGCCTCCCAACACCCTGTGGCCTGTAGTTCCCTGCCTACCCCCTACACCTTCGGTCTGATGCTGCCCGGAGCAGGAGAGTCGGAAATATTTGCCGATATCAACGACCAGATTATCCGTCAGGCAGAAAGCATCGGCTTCTCCTGCGAATGCGAAGGCACCACCGCCAACAATGCAGAGACACGCAGCATGATGGCGCTGTCGTCCATGCAGAGCTATATCGCCAAAAAGGTCGACGGTATCTTCTTTGCACCCTTTGAGCGAGTCCGTAATATCGATGCTGTCAACAAAGCCGTCTGCGACCTTGCACGGCAGGCCCACATCCCGATGGTGCTCATCGACCGCGACATTGTGGCACCGCCCCTGCGAAGCTCCTTCGACCTTGTCAGCCTCGACAACACCACCGCTGCTTCCCTCATGGCACACCACATGATAGCAGCCGGATGCCGCAACATCTATTTCTTTGCCAACAGCCATTCAGCCTATTCCGTCAACATCCGACAGAGGGCCGTAAAAATCACGGTGATAGAAGCCGGTTTCGACTTCTACGACCAGAGCTACATCTGCGGTGATCCGAAAGACATGAATGTCGTCAGAAACATACCCATCATACGTCGTCAGACAGGCATCATCTGTGCCAACGATGCCACGGCAGCCATCCTCATGTCGTCATTGGCCGAATTGGGATACGTCTGCGGAACAGACTATCTGCTCAGTGGTTTCGACGACATGAAGTATTCGTCGTTCCTCACGACACCACTGACCACCTACCGGCAGCCATGTACAGAGATTGCCAATGTCAGCATCGACCTGCTCATGCGTCGTATCAAAACACCTGACAGCCATCCGCTGACCGTACTGCTCGAAGGAGAAATGGTGGAAAGAATGTCAACCGGGTTTAAGAAATAATTTCTTTTAGTTGGCAAGTTGGTGGTATGGTAGTCATCTTTTCACCTTTTTGCCTTTTGTTACATAGATGTTTTTGCCATTTGTTGTGAAGGGCTGATTGATCTGCTGCCCATTGATAAGATAATAATTGGCAGGCGTTAGAAGGTTGGTATCTGTCGTTGGTCGTTGGATGCCGACCAGAGTGCCATCGGCAATGGTGAAGGCATTCGTACAGAAGGGGGAGCCGTTGCGCCGACCGTCGACAGCCTGAACGCCCACCGTATAGTTACCGTCGGGCAATGTGAATTTAGCTGTCTTTGCAGTTCCTCGGTTGCCGGCTTCTTCAACCTTTCTTTTTCCATTCATTGTTTCGTCGGTATAGGCGCGGCAGTTGCCGAGCAGGGTGCCGTCTTCCGTCTTGATATAGAGTTCATAAGTAGTGTTTGCGGGTGCTCCCTCGGCAGGTTTCCATGTGATGTTTACGCATCCCTGTCCAGCCGAATCAATGTCTACGGCAGCGGGAGCAGTGGGTGCGTCAGTGTCCTTTTCGTTACATTCGGTCACGATGAAGCTCCGGCCAGAACTGTAGTTATGATCGACATACTGTTGGTTTTCGCAGAAGCCTGTGGTGAGGATGTCTTTCTTTCCGTCGCCGTTCCAGTCAGCAATGACAGTTGCCGACTCCGAGCCGCCGCCGTAGGACCATTGCCGCCGGAAGACACCATCGCTGCCGTTGAGCCATATATATCCGCTCTGCTTATTGTCGTCGGGACACCATCCCTGGTGAAGGATGTCGATAAGTCCGTCGCCGTCCCAGTCATAGGCATTGGCGACATTGCTGACCGAGTTCAGCCCGCGCACCTTATGTCGGTCGAAAAATTCCTCGGCAAGGGGTTCGAAGTGGCCGGTGCCGTCGTTACGGCAGATCATGGTGTGTTCCCAATAGCCCTCCGTCTGCGACCCTATCAGGGCTACAGCCTGAGGTGTGCCGGGAAAGAAACCGCCGTCACCACTGATGAAGACGTCGAGAAAACCATCACCGGTGAAGTCGGCAATAGCCATGCCGCCGTTATAGACCGAAGGGTTTTGCAGTCCCCAGAAGGTACGTTCGAACCGCTCGCCCGTACCGTCGTTCAAGTAGACTTCGGTGAAGCGTTCCCAGTCGGCACCGACGTTCTGTCGGTAGTCCCAGTTGTTCGATGACACGATGAAGTCGCAGAAACCGTCGTTATTGAAGTCGGCAGTCATGACGAAGCCGTCGGAGAAAGAGCGTCCGCGTTTCTCGTCGCTGCCTTCGGCGATGCCGTCGTCGAAGTAGTAGGGCTTGAAGGTTACGCCGTCGTCGTTGATGCCTTGATTGAGCAACACGACATTGTTCTCCGTATATCCGATGCCCACGATGTCGACCAGGCCATCGTTGTTGAAGTCAGCCACGCCACCCGAACGGATGTTATAAATGTGTTCGAAATACTTAGAAAAGTTCGTTGGCTGTTGTTCCTGCGCATCGGTAATGGTGACCTCCATTTTGCGAAAGGTTCCGTCGCCGTTGCCTAAGAAGATGCCCTTGTCGTCGTCGAAGCTGTTGTGTCTGATTTGATAGCGCGTAGGTACAGCGTTTTCAAAGCACACGATGTCCATGATGCCGTCACCGTTGAAGTCGCAGACGCTCAGCGAGGGTCTGACGACACAGTTGATAGGATTTCCCATGTCGCTCCATCCTTCCTGGTTTTTCTTCAGCATCCAGCGTGGCCGTTGCTTGTTGTAGCCTTGTTCACCTGCTATGAGGATTTCTATGTTTCCGTCGTTAGTAAAGTCTGCTGCTACGATGTTTCCGCATTGGGTGCCATAGTCGTGGGTGGTGAGCAGGGTGTAGGGAGGTATGGCAATGTAGAGACCCAGGTCTGCATTCGAGCCTCCCCAGTCGTTATGCACATGCATGGCCAGCACGTTTTCTGTTCCGTCAGTATGGATGAGGGCCGTCTCTTCGGCTGTCAGCTGGTATTGGGCACTGAGCGAACCGTCGGGGTCGCCGTCAGGATAGGCTACGAGCAGATGTCCGTTCAGGTAGATTTCGCAGGGTGCGTCATCGAAACAACTTTTCACCACGGCACGCCCGTCGAAGGGTTTCTCGATGGTGAACGACCGCCGGAGATAGATGTCGGCAGTGATGTTGTCGTTGGCCCATGTGCCGGTGCCCATGGGGGCTGTCATGTCTTTCCATTTGCGGTTTCCTGTGTTGGTCAGCTGGTAGTCGGTGTCGTACCAGTTCCTGCCGTTGGCATCGGCAGGGGGCGTTCCGACGATGACGCCAGAACCGCCATGGGTGCTGCTCCATTGGTTGAAGGGTATGTTGTCGTTGAACACCATTGCCTTCACGGGGTAGGAGTATTTGTCGATAAAGTAGGAGGGAAGCAGGGTGCCTTCGGCAAATTCCGTTGCTGTGGGGATGACGGTGCTGACCTGCACGTTGCTGATGGTCACGTCGCCACCCTTGGCATAGAACCATAGGTAGCTGCCGTTCTGGTCGGGCAGTCGGTTGACGAGGCAGCGGCGGTGGTCGATGTCAACGTCGATGATGTCGTCTTTCATGACAACGGTGACGGTCATCTTTCGGTTCAGGTCGGCAACGTTGTCAATCGATGCGTCGTGAGCCAGTTTCACCCGATTGTCTTTGGGCAGGAATGCCAGCACATAGCCGTTGTCGCCCTGTTCGCCTGAGCGTAGCCGCAACCCGTATTCAGTGCTGTTGTCGGAAGGTTCTACTTCGAAGGTTATCATGCAGTTGCGGGGTATGTCGGCGGCAAAGGCTCGCGCGTTTCCGGCTGATGCCTGCAGCAAGGCTGTGGCACCATTGGCCGAGGCATGGTCGACGGCCGTTATGACAGCGGGCTGCGGTGCTTCACACTTCGGGATGACTTCTTCGGGGAACTTTGTGGCAAGGTCGCCATTGGGCAGTTGATAGGTCTCACGCAGCACGACGCTGCCACCGAAGACCTCGCCGCCAGTGTCGCGACCATCTGAGCGGCTGGCGATCCAACCGGCTACGATGCGGCGTCCATCACCGAATGACGCTGTCTTGGCAACGTTCACCCATTGCTCCTTCAGAGCCTGTGTCTCAGGCCACTCCCAGGGGCCGTAAGGCTGGCGCGACTTTACATAATAGGTGTCGAGCCCCTGTCCGAAGACGAGATAGTACCACCCGTTCCAAAGGAAATAGTCGGGACATTCGGGCACGGCTCCAAGCCCTTCCAGCACGGTACCCTCTACCTTCCAGTCCTTCAGGTCTTTCGACGTCATGTGGACAAGACAGCCGCGGGGACCGTCGCCGGATGTCTTCTCCGACGACACGAAGAGGTGGAAGGTGCCTTCGTCGTCGATAGACACCTTCGGGTCGCGGAAGTTACGCTGGCTGTATCCCTCGGCCGATGTGAAGAAGGGGTTGGGCAGCTGCTTGGTGTAGTTCAGGGCGTCGGGGCTGGTGGCATAGCTCAGCCGTTCGCAGACGTTGCCGTTGTCTATCAGGCGGGTGGCATAGAAAGCATAGAACAGTCCGTCGTGCTCCACAACGGAGCCGGTGCAGATGGATTTCTCCCATTCTTCGTCAATGCCGAGCGCAATGGGATGGTGCTGCCAGTGGATGAGGTCGGTTGTCGTGCTCACGCACCACTGGTGACCGCCCAGTCCGCCAAGCGCACTGTGATGTCCCTCGTCCAGCAACCAATAGAGGTAGTAGGTGCCGTTGTGGGAGAATGGAATGCAGTCGCCCACGAAATACTGCCCGCCCTGTGGAGTGAAGTACTGCATATGGTCGGGTTGCCGCGTCGGGTCGTAGCCGCTGGCTGCAAATGATGAATTCGTTGCGAGAAGGCTCAGAATCATTAAGAACATTTTCGTAAGGCCAAAAGAGCAGACCAAGCTTGCTTGAAGTCTTCCTTGGCGAGAAAAGGTCGGATGAAATCCAATGTTTTTTTTCATTGCTAATGGTTTTTTACGGTTTTCCTGCAAAATTAGCAAAAAAAACAATAAGAAGGAAATGGTTTTTGCGCTTTTCGCCTCTGAATGTGGTGACAAATCATTACATGTTGACAATAATCCAACCTATGACAACCATGCCGTGAAGGCAGGAAGAACGTTGGCGGAAAAGGCTGCCAGGGGTGTTTTACATGTTTGTAAAACGACATCGTTTTCACAAGAGGTGTCTTGCCTGTCACTTTGTTCCAAACATACAATGACTTGTTGGTTCTCGTACTATCACTTAGTGATAACCTTGCATTCACCTAGTGATAATCATGTTATCTCTTTGCGCCGGAGAAAGTCGATGCTTGCCGATGAGCCTCACTGACGGCAGGGGACACAAAGAAAGAAGGTAGCATCACTCTCATCGCGACGCTACCTTCTTTTCTATGTTTCAGGAACAGGAGTCAGACTAAAAGTCTTCTTCCTCATCCCATATATTATACTTGTCAAGAGCCTGGCTGCCGTCAACCTCCTCTTCGTGTCTGTCGAGGGAGACGCAGATCATCTGCTCGGCATTCATCTCGC
>JAFSRY010000055.1 GCA_017445845.1 Prevotella sp. | reverse complement strand
TTAATACATCTGTCTTAATATCAGAATCAAATATGTTTGTGAAGAAGTGAACGACATGATGGGTATCGCGATTGACTACATAGTATTGCCTGAAGAACTCGTTGTTGACCGTAAACGACAATTCATAGATGTCATGGTTCATGTAAGGTGAGGCATCTATCTCTTGGGGCAAAAGATTCTTTATCATCTTCCGGTCGGGCATAGGGCTGATCCTTTCCAAACGGATAGAGGATTGGGTGTTTTCACCTTCCCTCCTGACACTGGCTGCCAGCGTGTAAGGTGGCGTCATGGCTGCATTCTTTTTCATCAGTTTCTTCAGCTGTGCAGCCCGACGGACGGTCCCTGCCTTTTTCCATGAGACAAACCGGATGATTTCTGCATTGTCGCAGAACCTTTCAAAGTTCTGCTGCAGATTGAGATAGTTGTCGTCGGCATTCTCAACCTGTTTGCCGTATTCAAAGAAATTGGTGACAGGCGAGATGGAACCAACATCGTCCATTCGCTTGCTTGCAGGTCCTGCTCCTTTGACCCAAGCAGGAACCGTGTCGCAAATCAGTTCTGCATCAGTCTGCGCCGTGGCATGAAGAGTCATGCAGCATAACGCAATAATTGTAAATAACTTTTTCATATGCATCTTCCTTTTTATTTAAACTTCCGGCTGCAAAGTTACTAATAAATAAGGAAAGGGGATGTGCAAAAATCTTTCATTTAATGAAATTATTCTTTCAAAAACGCAACAGCAGCCCTTCATGTCGAAATGAAAAGGTGAAAAAGTAAAAAAAGTGAAAAACGAAAAGTCCTGCCGGTCGCAACCATTAAGATTTTTCACTTTTCACTCCTTCTACCAAACCACCAATTAGTTGTTTAGAGAGGTTTGTCAGAGTCGTTTGTATTCGCCGGGTGAGAAACCATAGTACCTTCGGAAGCACCTGATAAAATATTGGACAGACTGGAATCCTGACTTGTCGGCCACTTGTGTGACGTTCCAGTCGGTTTGCTCTAACAGGGAGTGGGCATATTCCACTCTCATTTTCTGTATGAACTGGTTTGGAGTCAACCCTGTGTATTCCTTTGTCTTGCGATACAGCTGAACCTGACTCATGAACATCGCGTCTGCCAGCATCGGTATTTTCAGGTCTTGGTCGTCGATATGATTCATGATTATCTCCCTGAGTTTGGTGACAAAGGGAGCGTCGTCTTGTTTCTTTTGATTCTTGATATTCTCAAGAAGTTTTTGTTTTTCTTCTATCAGGCTATTCTTTTCGACCGACAATTGATGGTAGTCTTTTTTCTTGTCGTAGAAGAAACGAAGGGTGATACCAAGCATAACAATCGCCAGTATGGAGAACGAACAAAAAGCGAGATGCAGGGTTACCGTCTGCAGACTGTATTCGTTGAGTTGTTCAATGAGTTCCTGCTTGTCGTTTTCTTTTCCGGATAGTTCCGCGCCAAACATGTCCTTTTGCCAGTTGCCTTCCTTTCCTGCGCGTGTGGTTGCATGAAGAACAGTCTCACGGGTGACGGGCCTATGGGCGAGGATGTCGGTCGTCAGCTTTGTAATCACCTCACTGGCATCGGGCAGGATGATGTGCACGTCTTCGGCATCATCCCCTTCCTCGTGTTTGCCGGGGATGGCGATGTTGACATGGGCGGTATAAGGTTGGATATCATCCGTTTGGCTCCTTGCCTCGGAATCGCTGCAGAGAATAACGGGGATGCCTCTTCTTTGAGCCTTTTGCAAGGTAGGTCTGAGGGCCGCTACGTCGTGTGAAGCGATGATGATGAGGTCAGCCTTTTTGCTGATGAGTTCTTCAGCTTGAAGGATCTGTTTCTGCACTCCTTCCTCCGATATTTTTACGAGGTATGTGCCCTTGGGGTGGGTGGCATAAAGGAATTGCAGGCTGCTGAACATCTGGTCGGCCCAATACCCGTTAGCATCGCAGGAGGCTGCAATGGTATATCGGAATGTTTCTTCCCTCCGGCAGCTGCTTAGAGCCAGAAAGACGAACAACAGGGCAAGCAATCCTTTTTTCACTTTTTCACTTTTGTTTGGTGGTTTGGTAGATTGGTGGTTTGGTAGATTAGGGATATTGCCTTGTCTGGCAGCTATTTTTCCTAAACGACCAAACGACTAATCTCCGAAACGACTCATCATCACTTACAGTTGAACTCCACGACCTTGCGGTCTTCCATCCACTCTTCCATGTGGTCACCGATGTGGACCTCCCAAGGCTCATTGCCAGTGAGCAGGAGCAGCAGGTCGCCCGTCTTCAGCGTCATCGTCCGCGAGACGTATGCTAAGGCCTCGTCGAGGAGGGTCAGCGGTGAAGGGCGATGAGCCCCCGTGGGGACCGCCATCCATTCTCCCACATAGACGGAGCCGTCGAAACCGGTGGCGAGGTCGTCGGGCTGTCCCGCCGCCCTCAACCGCTCCTGCAGGTCGGCAGCCGTGAAGACGATGCCCACGGTCAGCGCGTCGTAGTAGCGGTGGGCAAAGCGCACGGGTATCGACTTTCCGAGTCGGCAGATGCGCGCCGCCAGCGCCCTCTCTGCCATCACCCTGCCCAGCGTGTCCGGCACAAAGAAAGGCCTGCCGCCCGTCAGCAGCGACGAGTCGGGACGCAAAGACACAATGGGGGCGTCGCCCGACGGAAAGGCTGACGGCACCCCTTCATCGCATACGCGCGTACTATATCTTATAATAAAAATCTTCATCGCGCTGCAAAATTAACACTTTATTCCCGCATCCCCAAAGGTTTAGGGAGAAAAAAGACACAAAACCACTACCCGTTACTTACTTTCGACTACAAGATGTCTAAGGATAGGAAAAGTAAAATAGGCTATTTTTGTCAGTAAAATAGGCTATTTTGTTTTGTAAAATAGGCTATTTTGTTTTGTAAAATAGGCTATTTTGGTTGGTAAAATAGGCTATTTTACTTTACCGATACTGCCAAACGGCACCAAGAAAGCTATCTTTCGAGGGGTTGAAAGCTGTCTTGTGGTGGGTAGATAAGTTTTCCTTGAACGGAAGATAGCCTCGCTAACGCGGTGCGAAAGAGCTGATACGAGGCTAAAATGTCAATGAAGGTTAATTTTTGATAGGGTTTTGTTAACTTCTCATAAATGTATGAATATTTTTAGTACTTTGTATTGCAAGGTACTGACAAAATATTACCTTTGCACCCAGAAGTTTAAAACCACAGCGCAATGAACATCGAAAACGCCAAATCACAAATGCGGAAAGGAATGCTGGAATACTGCATTTTGCTGCTGCTGAAAGAGCGGCCCGCCTATGCCTCCGACGTCATCGAGCGGCTGAAGGAGGCTGAACTGCTCGTGGTGGAAGGAACACTCTACCCGCTGCTCACCCGACTGAAGAAGGAGGGTCTGCTGAACTACAACTGGCAGGAGAGCACTCAGGGACCGCCACGAAAGTATTACGAACTGTCGTCTGAAGGCAGGACGTTTCTCAGTGAACTCGATCAGGCTTGGGAAGAAATTGCCCACACGGTGGAAGTATTGAAAAGGTAATTAGTCGTTTGGGCGTTTAGTCGTTTGGGAAAGTCACCTACCAGAAACGGTAATATCCCCAATCTACCAATCCACCAATATGCCAATCCACCAATCTGCCAATCAACCAATATGTGAAAAAGTAAACAATGCCCCCCCCAAAAAAAAGAAAGTCAATGAAAAAGAATGTTACCATCAATCTGTTCGGACAGCTCTACAACATCGACGAGGACGCCTATGAACTGCTGAACAACTACGAAGAGGCCTTGCGCCAGTACTTCCGTAAGCAGGAAGAGGGTGCCGAGATTGCCAACGACATCGAGTCGCGCATAGCCGAACTCTTTGCCGAACTGAAAGCCAACGGTGTGGAAGCCATCACCATTGAGCATGTGCAAGACATTATCAAACGCATCGGGAGACCCGAGGAAATCGACGACACTTCATCCCAGCCTTCATCAGAGGAGGAGGCCGACGGCGAACCTTCTGGCGTGCCGGCGCCATCGGCCGAGACGAGCGGCAGTGAGGCGCAGGGTTCTCGCCGCACGGCCAAGCGTTTCTATCGTGACGGCCAGAACAAGATGCTGGCAGGCGTACTGGCCGGCCTGTCCAACTACTTCGGCGGCGACGTCGCCCTGTGGCGACTGGGATTTGTCGGGTTGCTGCTACTGGCGGGAGGTCCAAGTCTCTATTTCGAAAACATCCTTGGCATCCGTCATTTTGGTTTTTCCCTATTATTCTCCTGGGGAATCATTGTCTATTTAGTCGTTGCCATCATCACCCCTGAGGCCAAAACCCCTGAGGAACGGCTGAGGATGAAAGGGCGCGAGGTGACACCCGAGACGCTGGCCGACGAGGTGGCTAATGAGGCCCAACGGCGCGACATCGCCAACGGAGAGAGCGGCAGACAGACAGAAGCCAGGGGCTGCATAGCCGGGTTCTTCAGTGCCTTAGGTGTATTGATTAAAGTATGCCTCATCGCCTTTGGCATGTTGTTCATCATCCCTGCCCTGGTGGCCCTTTGCTTTGCCGTTGCCATCGCCGTTGCTCCCAGCGTCACGCTGCCGGGTATTGATTCCGACCTGTTGCACATCTATCAGAATGCACCATTCATCGTATGGGGACTCTTCGCCTGCATCCTGCTGGTGTGCTTCATCCCAGCCTATTGCTCAGTTCATGCCGCCCTGACGATGGCCAAGAAGACGCAGCCGATGGGCATCGGACAACGCATCGTGTGGCTCCTGCTGTGGGTGGCCTCGGTGGCTGGCATCGTTGGTTGTGGCGTGAAGATGCAACAGGTCTTCGACAGCTATTGGGATAAACAGAATGAAGAAGAACTTGCCGCGAGCAGGTACGAAGGCCAGGTGATGCCCTCCAACGAACGCGACTTCTTCCGGAAGAACAAATGGCATCCTGTAGAGAACAGTGACAACAACAACGATTTCTACATTGGCGGACAAATATGGCCGGAGTGGACCCGTTCGGGCAACTACTATACGGGCGATAAATATGTACGCTACCTCGATGCCAACGGAGCTGACGTGAGGTATCTGGTGGAACGCACCGATACCGTTGCGAAAGGCCGCTACACGTTGAGCTATGTGGCACGTGCAGCCGGTCAAGGTGCCGTAGTCTTTGTGAAGAGTCCAGAGTGGAAGGACGACATCATCATGCCCATCACAGCCTATGGCGGCGAGGGCGGTCCGATATGGGTTGACGCTCAAGCAGAGTTTCTGAATGCACAAATCGGCAACACAGCGCTCCCAGAGCGAGTGAGACAGGCTGCCCGGGCCAACGACGGCAAGGGTGCCGGATGGGCCCGCTACGAGATTGCGGTCGACATGCCGAAGGACGGATGTGTCACCTACGGTGTGAAGGTTGCGCCGGAGCAGTCCACACCCGACGATCCCTTCGTCTGGTTCTCTGCCACCGACTTCAGGCTGGAGCGCACAACAGCTGAAAAGGAGAGGAGGTAAAGTATTAAAAAGGAGCACGCCCCAAACTCGTTTACAAATCATGTTTTCAGACGTCGGCCTGCAGCACTTGTGAAAGTGTTGCAGGCTTTTTCTTTCGTTCTTATTTGCAAGGTTCAAAGATTATTTGTAACTTTGCAACATCTATCAATTAAAATGACAAAATGGCAACTATCAACGAGATACAAGACGAGATTATTGAGGAGTTCAGTGAGTTGGACGACTGGATGGACCGCTACCAGATGCTCATCGACCTGGGCAGTGGGCTGACACCGCTGTCCGACCAATACAAGACGGAAGAGAACCTCATCGACGGCTGTCAGAGCCGCGTGTGGGTGCGCTGCGAGCTGATGGACGGTCGTATGCACCTCACGGCAGAGAGCGACGCCCTCATCGTGAAAGGCATCGTGGCACTGCTGCTGCGCGTACTTTCCGACCAAAGGCCGGAGGATGTCCTCCATGCCGACCTCTACTTCATCGAACGCATCGGACTGCGCGAACACCTCTCGCCGACTCGCTCCAACGGGCTGTTGGCAATGATCAGACAAATAAAGACTTATGCGAAAGATATTGTTGACAACGGCGCTGGTGCTGACAACAGCGGCGCTGTGGGCACAGCGTGAGAAGACGACGTTCCAGACATCGGGCCCGTGGAAGCCTGCCACCGACATCCGTGCCGATGCCGTGATGGTGTATGGTGTGAACGACAACCGTCGCCATCCGTTCGCCGAGCGGGTGCTGTCATGGCGCGATCGGGGATATACCGCCCACTTCATGACGGGCATCGCCTGGGGACAGTATCAGGACTACTTCACCGGACAGTGGGACGGCACACCGCATCTGGACGAAGGGCAGAAGACGCTGCAGGGCGACACCATCTGGCACGGACGCATGGTGCCCTATATCGTGCCCACGGAGAACTACCTGAAGTACTTTAAGGAACGGCACATCAAGCCGGTCATCGACCAGGGCATCGATGCCATCTTTCTGGAGGAGCCGGAGTTCTGGGCTCGCGGCGGCTACAGCGAGGCTTTCAAGCGTGAGTGGCAGGCCTACTACGGCTTCCCGTGGCGACCACAACACGAGTCGGCAGAGAACACCTACCTGTCGAACAAACTCAAATACCACCTCTACTACCGTGCCCTCGACGAGGCCTTCGCCTATGCCAAGCAGTACGGACGGGAAAAGGGGCTGAACGTGCGCTGCTATGTGCCTACCCACTCGCTGCTGAACTATTCACAGTGGCAAATCGTCTCACCAGAAGCATCGCTGGCCTCGCTGAAATCGTGCGACGGATACATCGCACAGGTGTGGACGGGAACGTCGCGCGAACCGAACTATTATAACGGTATCGCACGGGAGCGTGTCTTCGAGACGGCGTTCCTTGAATACGGCTGCATGGAGTCGATGACGCGACCTACGGGACGGAAGATGTTCTTCCTCACCGACCCTATCGAAGACCGCGCCAGAGACTGGGCAGACTTCAAGCGCAACTATCAGGCTACGTTCACTGCCCAGCTGCTCTATCCGCAGGTGGCCGACTATGAGGTGATGCCGTGGCCCGACCGCATCTATGAAGGCCTCTACCGCGTCAGCAAGGACAGCGAGGAACGGGCACTCATCCCCCGTTTCTACTCGACGCAGATGCAGGTGATGGTGAACTCGCTGAACCTGATGCCGCTGTCGGACAACCATGTCAGCGGGTCGCAGGGTGTCAGCGTCGCTATGGCCAACTCGCTGATGTTCCAGCGGTCGCCGGCTCCCGTCGAAGGCTACGACGACCCGCAGCTCTCCAACTTCTACGGGCTGACGATGCCGCTGTTGAAGCGCGGCATCCCCGTGAGTATCACCCACTTGGAGAACACCAGCTATGCCGACACCTGGAAAGACGTGAAGGTGCTGGTGCTGTCGTATGCCAACATGAAACCCCTCGACCCGAAGGCCCATGAGGACATTGCCCGTTGGGTGCGCCAGGGCGGTCGCCTGGTCTATGTCGGGCGCGACGACGATGCCTACCAGAGTGTGCAGGAGTGGTGGAACCAAGGCGACAACTCCTTTGCTGCTCCCTCGGAGCATCTCTTCTCACTGATGATGATGCCGAAACGCCCTGTCGAAGGGATGTTCGTCTATGGTCAGGGCCGCGTCTTTGTCATCCGGAAAGACCCGAAGGAACTGGTGCTCAACACTGGTGGTGACCGACAGTATATAGAGACGCTGCAGAAGGCTTACGGACGGCTGACCCTCAAGAACTCGTTCACCCTGCAACGCGGACCCTATCTGATGGCTGCCGTCGTCGACGAGTGTCCCGTCACCAAAGGCGATGAGCCGTTGCACCTGAAAGGTAGGTACATAGACCTTTTCGACCCCGAGCTGCCGCTGCTGACAGAGAAGGTGGTCTATCCGGGCGAGCAGGCCTTCCTGCTGAACCTGAACAAACTGAGCGACAAGCAACGGCCTCAGGTGTTGGCTGCCGCCTCCCGACAGTATAACGAGCGCTATTCCACGCAAGAGCCGACTTATGACACGCAACACCACGTCTATTCCTTCACGGCGAAGAGTCCTGCCAACACCGACAACGTCATGTGCATCTGGCTGCCGATGAAGAAGCAGGAGGTGGTGAAAGGGTTCTCTGTGCCCAGCGGAAAGACTATTGAGAACTTCCGCATCCGGCTGACCGACAAAGACGGCAAGACCTTTGAGGAACTCAATAGGAAATATTCATACAACGGCATCAACCGCCAGAACATCTTAGGCAGCACCAACCTTGTGTGGCTGCACTTCGAGAATATGCCCGACGGTGTCAATGTCAATATAGAATGGGAATGATCAGGAAGCTGAAGACCATAGAGATGCAGCGCCTCACGGTGGAAGAGTTCCACGAGGCGAAGAAACTGCCGCTGGTGGTCGTTCTCGACGACGTGCGGTCGCTGTATAACGTCGGCAGCATCTTTCGTACCTGTGATGCCTTCCGGGTGGAAGCCCTCTGGCTCTGCGGCATCACGGCAACGCCCGAACAGTGTCTGACAGAAATACATAAGACCGCCCTCGGGGCCGAAGAGGCTGTGGCATGGCGCTACTTCCCTACTGCCGACGATGCCGTGCGCGAACTGAAACGCCAAGGCTATCACGTCTATGCCGTAGAACAGGCAGAGGGAAGCATCAAGCTGCCTTCAAGACCCTGGGATGGCGGTGAGGGGTCTCATTCCATCGTCCTCGGCAACGAAGTGAAAGGGGTGCACCAAAGTGTCATCGACCTATGCGACCACTGCTTAGAAATCCCTCAGTTCGGTACGAAACACTCGATGAATGTTGCCGTCACCGCCGGCATCGTCATCTGGGAGTTTGCCAGAGAAGAAATGAGAAATGAAGTGTTAGTAGACAAGTAAACAAGTTAAATGATAAAGGTAATCCTAATTACTCATTACTAATTACTCATGACTAATTCCTCATGACTCGTCAACTAAAAGTAATAACTCGTCAACTCGTTAACTTGTCAACTAAAAAAGAACTATACATGCAACGCTGCCTGGAGCTCGCCCAATGCGGACGGATGGGAGCCCGACCAAACCCGATGGTCGGGGCCGTCATCGTCAGTGCCGACGGGCGCATCATCGGCGAAGGCTACCATCGGCGCTATGGCGAAGCCCATGCCGAGGTGAACGCCTTTGCATCGGTAAAGGCTGCCGACGAAGCATTGTTGCACGAGGCTACCCTCTACGTCAGCCTTGAGCCTTGCTCCCATTATGGCAAGACGCCACCCTGTGCCGACCTCATCGTCAGGAAACAGGTACGAAAGGTTGTCGTGGGTTGCATAGACCCCTTTGCCGAGGTGCAGGGCCGAGGCATCCAGCGTCTTCGCGACGCAGGCATCGACGTAGAGACGGGTGTCCTCGAGGACGAGTGCCGATGGCTGAACCGGCGGTTCTTCACCTTCCACCAGTACCACCGACCCTACATCATCCTGAAGTGGGCACAGACCGCCGACGGCTTCATCGACAGCGATGGCCAGCCGCTTGCCATCTCTACCCCTTTCACGAAGATGCTCGTCCACCGGCTTCGTGCCGAAGAAGACGCCATCGTCGTCGGACACACCACCGAGGAACGTGAGCATCCCCTGCTGAACGTGCGCCACTGGTGCGGGCCGTCGCCACGGAAGTTTGTGCTCAGTCGCAACAACACCATGGACCAAATTATAGAAACCTGTCGAAAGGAAAACCTCCAGTCGCTCATCGTTGAAGGAGGCCGCAAGACGTTAGAGAGTTTCCTCGAAGCCGGTTTCTACGACGAACTGCGTATCGAGACTAACACCCAACTGTTTGCACGGCAGGGCACACCAGCCCCCCTTCGCCCGACCGATGTGACGCTGCTCCAACGAAACGTCTATGGGACAAACACAATTGAAAAAATGAAAAATAATTTGATAGTAGACAAGTAAACAAGTTATTACTTTTAGCAGACAAAAAAAAAGAAATATGAAAAGAATTATCACATCACTCCTGCTACTGACGGCCCTTACTACGGCCTCCGTCGCACAAAATCCATCGTGCCTTGTCGGCGGCGACATGTCATTGCTGCCGTCCTATGAGGCTGCCAGTGTCAAATACTTCACGCAGAGCGGCACCCGCATCAACGACGTGCTGACCTATGTCGCCTCGTCCGAGGTGGGCTGGAACGCCATCCGCGTGCGCCTCTTCGTAGACCCCGCAAAGGCTTCTGATGAAGACAAGAAACAAGGTGTATGCCAAGACCTCGACTATGTCACCGCCCTCGGCAAGCGCATCAAAGAGGCCGGACTGCAGTTCCTGCTCGACTTCCACTACAGCGACTCATGGGCCGACCCTAGCAAGCAGAACAAACCCAGTGCATGGTCATCGATGAGTGTCGAGGAACTGAACGATGTTATGTACTCCTATACCAAGGAATGTCTGCAGCACCTTGTCAGCAACCAGGCCACGCCCGACTACATACAGATTGGCAACGAAATCTCCTATGGAATGCTCTGGCAGACGGGGCGCGTCCATGCCAACAACACCGATCGCTGGGATGTCTTCGCCGGCTTCCTCAACCAAGGTGCCAAGGCCTGCCGCGAAGTATGCCCGAAAGCACGCATCATCATACATATAGAACGCGCAGGCAACCACAGCTACACCCTGAACTACTACACCAAGCTCGACAAATACAATGTCGACTACGACATCATCGGACTTTCATACTATCCTTTCTGGCACAAAGGCCTCGACCAGCTTTCCACCACACTGAACACGCTGGAGAAGAACTTCCCCAACCGCGAAGTGCAAATCGTAGAGACCGCCTACTACTATCAGTATAAGCCCAGCACGGGTTATGACTCGGAAAGCGCTCCGTGGGCTGTCACACCGGCAGGACAGAAAGAATATGTCGATGCCCTCGTTGCCGAACTCGAGAAACACTCAAACGTGACAGGTCTCTACTGGTGGTTCCCCGAAGAGAACGGCTATCAGAACAGCGTCATCGGAAGCTGGGTCAACCGAGGCCTCTTCAACAACGGCAACGGACGTGCCCTGCCCGCTCTTTATGCCCTGAAGAACTTCTTAGGCACCAGCGGCATCGACCAACCGACTACAGACACCTGGAGGAGGAGAGGGGTCTCTTATAACCTCGTCGGACAGCGCGACAGCGACAGCCCCATCGTGATTGTCGACGGACGTAAGGCCATTAACAAAAGATAAAAGCCATAGGGGTCGGATTGTAACTGTATTCGTGCCCAGAAAGGTAGGGTGTCAGTTACATCCGAAACTTGAATTGATTGATAATAATGTGTTGATTTTTTGAAGAGACCTTAGGAAAGGAAAGTGTGAAATAAAGAGCGGAAGGGATGGGGCTGCCAGCGAGGCGGCATATATTTCCGACTCTCCATTTCACACTTTCACTGTCTCTATGCGTCTTTCTGCCGCGTTCCCATGCGGGCTTCAACGACGTTGACGACATAGTCGCCCAGCTTTTCGCATTCGTTGATGAGGTCCATGTAGATGGTACCGACGGCGTAGGTGTATTTGTGGTTGTTGACGTCGTTGATATTCTGCGACTTCAACTGCTGGCGGAAGTTATTGATTTCGTTTTCGATATTGAACGAGCGGTTGACATCGAACGACTCCTTGCGACCCATCATGAGGGTGTTCATCTGCGTCAGGGCATCATCGGTGAGCTGCATCATCTGGTGCAGGTGCTCATACTGCGGCTGCGTGAAGTGGTCCTGTTTGTTCTGCACCTTACGGTTGATGGTGCGGGCCATGTTGTAGCAGGCATCGCCGATACTCTCGAGTTCACTGATTTCGCGAAGCATGGCGCGTATCTTTGCCTTTGTCTCGTCAGAGAGATGTGAATTGCTGACCTGGTCGAGATATTTGGCAATCTCTATCTCCATGTTGTCGGAGATACCTTCATACTTCTCAATGCGGGAGAAGAGTTTGACGAACGCTGCCTCGTCCTTTGTCACGAGCAGTTCGCGTACCATGCCGAACATCCGCTGTATGCGCTCTGCGAAGGAGCGGATTTCCTTCTGGGCCTCAAGCACCGAGAGTTCCGGCGTCTTCATGATGCCGGAGGTGATGAAGTGCAGTTTGAAGTCTTCTTCCTCGTCGACCTTCTTTGGCTTGATGGCCCAGCATACGAAGCGCTCTATATACTGCACGAACCATATCTGCAGGAAGGTATTGGTGATATTGAATGCCGAGTGGAAGGTTGCCAGTACGATACTGATTTTTGCCAGGTTGGCTGCATAGCCTGCATCACCCGGCGTCAGCGCACGGTCGAAGCCGACAAATCCGCAGACACCACTGATAAAGGGTTGCAGCAGTATGAGCGCCCATGTGACACCGATGACATTGATGGTGAAGTGGGCGAAGGCAGCCCGTCGGGCCTGCGTGTTGGCCCCCATTGCCACTATGTTGGCAGTGATGGTGGTTCCGATGTTCTCACCGAGCACAAGCATGATGCCTTGGTCGATATGAAGGACGCCCGTCGAGCAGAGTATCATCGTGATGGCCATGATGGCTGCCGACGACTGCACGCAGAGTGTCAACACGGTTCCCATGAGCAGGAAGAAGAATGAATTCCAGAAGTTAGGCTCGTTGAAGTGGGCAAAGAACGTACTGATGGCTGCCGAGGCATCGGGATCTTCGACAAGTGCAAATCCCGTCTCCTTCAGTGTGCCTAGTCCGAGGAAGAGGAAGGCTACGCCGAAGAGGAAGTCGCCGACGATGCGGCGTCTTTTCATATAGATGAGGATGATACCGAGGAAGAACGCCGGATAGACAAAGTCGGTGATGTTGAACGAGAAACCTAATGACATAATCCATGCCGACACCGTAGTACCGATGTGGGCACCCATAATGACCGAGATGGCCTGCAAAAGGGTGAGCAGTCCGGCATTGACGAACGAGACGGTCATCAGCGTCGTGGCGGTAGATGACTGCACAGCGGCGGTGACGAACATTCCCGTCAGCACTCCTGTGAAACGATTGGTGGTCATGGCACCGAGCACATGACGCAACTGCGGACCTGCCATTTTCTGCAGGGCTTCGCTCATCGACTTCATACCGAACATCAGCAGAGCCAAAGAGCCTAACAGCTTGAAAATAATCCAAATAGACATATTGGTGAGGTTATGGTTTTAACAGCTTTCCATTGCTTCCCGTTCAAATCTGTTGCAAATTTAATAAAAAAATGTCTGATAAACACACAAAATACTTAAAAAAAACAGAACCGGCTAAAACAAGTCTTTTTATCGCCGAAACAAAACCACCCCCCAACCGAAGTGAGCAGGTTGGGGGGTGGTCTTTTTGATGTATTTACTTTTCAGAATTCGAGGATGAGTGCCTCGCGGGGCTGCAGCGTCATGGGCTCTCCGATGGTGAAGGTGCGGTCGGTGAGGATGTCGGTAGCCTCGTTCTGTCCGTCGACCAGTTCTGCATAGCGTTTCCAGTCGAACTCCACCTCATGGTTTGTTCCGTTGAGAACGGTCATGACGCAGTTGCGATGCCAACGGCGGGCAACGACATAGATGCCTTTGTAGGGTGTGAACTGTGTCTGGTAGCCACGGATAATGGTTTCGTTGCCCTGGCGCCAATGGAGCAGTTTCGACAGCCAGCTGAACATCTCCTGCTCTTCGGCAGTACGTCCCTCCTCGGTGAAGCAGTTATGGGTGTCGCCCTTGAAGCCGCCGGGGAAGTCTTTACGGACATTGCCGTCGGTCTGGGCCTTCGTGCCGTTCATCAGTACCTCTGTGCCATAGTAGAGCTGCGGTATGCGCTGGATAGTGAGCAAGAGGGCGAGGGCCTGTTTCAGGGCGGGCTTGTCCTGTCCGGGATAGCCGTCGCCGAGGAAGCGGTCGGTGTCGTGGTTCTCGATGAATGCCATCACATGGGTGGGATCTTCGTAGAGATAGTCATAGACGAGCGAGTTGTAGATGCGGTTGAAACCGTTCCACCATCCGTCGGTCTCTTCGTAGCGTGCCTGATTGAGTTTATCGAAGAAGGAGAAGTCCATGACTGTCTTCAGGTAGGAGTTGTCTTTCTCCAGCCGCGAGTCTTTCTGCCATGCTGCGGTGTAGGCAGGTTCGGTGACCCATGTCTCTCCGACGGTATTGAAGTTGGGATATTCGTTGTCGAGCACCTTCATCCACTGAGCCATGCCCGAGCGGTCGGCATAGGGATAGGTGTCCATGCGGATGCCGTCGATGCCGACGGTTTCAATCCACCATTCCGAGTTCTGGATGAGATAGCGAATGACATGAGGATTGCGCTGGTTCAGGTCGGGCATGTTCGGAACGAACCATCCGTCGACGGTCTCACCGAGGTCTACTTCTGAAGCGTAGGGGTCAAGTACCGGCGTGAGCTTATAGGAAGTCTGGCGGTAGAGGTCGCTGACACGCGTGACACCGTCCATGTTGCGTTGTTCGGTCATGTGCTCTTCGGTCTGGTTCTCCGGTGCAAGCCATTCGGGATTGTTCAGCCAGTCCTTGGCAGGCAGGTCGGCCACCCAGGGATGCTCGAAACCGCAATGGTTGAAAATCATGTCCATCACCACCTTCAGCCCGTGCTGATGGGCATCGTCGATGAGTCGTCGATAGTCTTCGTTCGTACCGAAGCGTGGGTCTACACGGTAGTAGTCGGTCGTGGCATAGCCGTGATAGGTGCTCACCTTGCCTCCGTAGCTGTCGGGCGAATTGTTCTCAAGGACGGGCGTAAACCAAAGGGCTGTCACACCGAGGTCGTTAAAGTAGTCCAGATGCTGACGGATGCCTTCCAGGTCGCCACCATGACGCAACGACGGCATCGAGCGGTCTTCAACGTAAGCGTTCATACCCTCAATCTGTGCAGGATGGTCTTCCGACTGGGCAAAACGGTCGGGCATCAGCATATAGAGCACGTCGGCATTGGTGAAACCCATGCGCTCCTCACCCTTCATCTGGCGTTCCTTCAGCTGATACTTCACAATGGTCTTGTCGTCGCCACGCTGGAAGGCAATGGGCAGGTCGCCGGCCTTAGCGCCCTTCAGGTTCAGATAGACCAGCAGGTAGTTGGGTGACTCCAAGCGCACCAGCGAGTCAATCTTCGCACCCTTCACCGACACTTCAGCGTCGCCGATACCCTGTCCATAGACCAGCAGCTGCAGCGAGGGGTCTTTCATTCCGACATACCAATCGGTCGGGTCGATACGGTTCACTTCTACGGCACCGTTGCCCTCATCGCTGAAGGCACCATTGCCAGAGTTGCACGCAGCCAGCAACATGGCCGACAATACGGGCAGCAAAAACAGTTTTCTCATGTTTCTTTCTGTTGTTTTTTTAATGATTGTTTCTTTCAATGCCACAAAAATAATAAAAAACACACTTACCATAAAACCAACGGCACAACCTTTTCCTGTTTTTCCTGCAAAAACGATTGCACAAAAGCTGATTTGTACGGTATTATATGACACTCAACAGGCGAATTGCCCTTTTTTATAGTCATCAACGTAAAAAAACCGAAAATATTTTTTAAAAAAAGAAAAAAGTTTGTAACTTTGCACTTTGTGTATGTAAAACTAAAGCTATGAACCATAGCAACAAGAAAGAACTTAAACCCGCATCTGAATAATTAACCCGTCCGGTTGTTACCAGCCGACAATAAATTAACTTTAAGAAACAATGAAAGCAATCAAACTCATCATCGCCATCATGCTCTTAGGCATGACCATGCCCATGCAAGCCCAACTCTCAAAGGAACAGTTGAAGGCGCGTAAGGAAATCCAAAAAGCCTCGAAGGCTGAGTTGACCAAGAAGGCTACGAAGGCTGCCGTCAAGGAAGCCAAGCAGCTGAAGAAGGAAGGCTGGAAAGTCAATCCTGGTGCTCTGCCCATCGAGAAGCAGCTCGACAAGTCCTACATGATGCAGAACGACTTCGATGAGAACCTCTTCCCGAAGTATATCATGGGTGAAGCCCGCAGTGTAGGCGAAAACTATGATGCCGCCAAGATGCAGGCTCAGGAACTGGCAAAAATCAACCTCGCCAGCAACATCCATTCTGAAGTCACTGCACTCGTCGAGAACACCGTCACCAACAGCCAGCTATCACCCGAAGAGGCTACCTCTGTAGTAAAGAGCACCATGAACTCCAAGTCGTTCATCGAACAGAGCCTCGGCCGCACGCTCGTCATCGTCGAGATGACCCGCACCCTTGAGAACAAGAACAAGGAAGTGCTGATACGCCTGGCCTGCAGCGAGAAGGAAGTAAAAGCTGTCGCAAAAGAAGCCATTCGCAAGCAACTGGAGATTGACGGCGACAAGGGAATGGAGAAACTCGACGAAATCCTGGGTTGGTAAGGAAATGGATAGCCACAATTATCGTTTATCAATTATCCATTATCCACTTCTCTTGCTCATCGTCTGCTTTCTGTCGACAACACTCTCGGCCTATGCCGGCGAACCCAAACTGAGTAAATCGACAAAACAGGAATACCAAAAAACCCTGAAGCAGATGACGGAGGAAGGATGGACCGTATGGGGAAAAAGCCTTAGCCTCGACAAAGCCCTCAAGGCACATTTTATTGCTCTTGAGCGGCAGGGCTTAGAGGCAACGACATTCGAAAGCCGAGGCAAAGCAGCCTCGGCTAATGCCGCTTATCGCAAAGCCTCGCATAATGCCTCTGTGCAAATGGCTTTGCTGAAGGGTGGCAGCGTGGAGGGCGGCGCCGAGACTCACATCACCAACAAGTCTGGCGAAGTAGCAACGTCACAGACCGACTTCGAAGCGTCCTATCGCTCTTCAACGGCACAGAACGTCAATTCGCTGAAGCCCACCATCAGCCTCTGTCGCGAGCAAGACGGCAGCACCGAGATCCTGTTGCTCTACGTTGTCAAATAATGGTAATCGCGTAGACAAGTAAACAAGTAGACAAGTAAACAAGTTAAATGATAAAAGTAATAACTCGTTAACTTGTCAACTCGTTAACTCGTCAACCAAAAGCAATAACCTATTTAAGAGCAAATGCGAACCGAAGGTCGACGAAGTCAAACTTAAATAAAGGTAATAGGAAAAAAGAAATGAGAAAAGTGAAATGTGCCGGCAGGGGTAATCATAATGTTCAATTATCCATTATCCATTACCCTTTCTATCTGCTTTTTGCTTTATTCGTGCCCTTGGCAGTCTCCGCACAGAAGACAACCACGGTCTCGGGTAAATATGTCTATACCGTCAGTGACAACGACAACATCACACTGAAGGACGCAAAAAGAAAATGTATAGAACTGGCCAAGGCACAAGCCATCAAGAATGCCTTCGGTGAAATGATTACCTCCGATGTCATCGACTCCAATGCCGAAACCAACGGAGAAGCCTCCAGCTCATACTATTGGGAGAACACCGTCGCCATGGCCCGCGGCGAATGGCTGGCAGACATCAAGCCACCCGTGCTCAACGTGGACTATGTGGATGGAAAACTCGTCTTCATCGCCGAAGTAGTCGGAAAAGCCCGCGAAATCATTCAGGCAAAGGCCGACCTGAAGTGGAGCGTCTTGAAAGATGACAGCGGAGAGAAGATCGTCACGTCTTCCTTCATCAGCGGCGAGCGCGTCTATATGAAGTTCCGTGCACCTGCCGACGGATACCTTGCCGTTTACCTCATCGTCGGCGACGACGAGACATCCTGTCTCCTGCCCTACCCCAAAGATGCCTTCGGGCGCTTTGCCGTGAGAGGCGGACGTGACTATGTTCTTTTCGACAAGGAACACGACCCGATGGCCCCCTTCTACAAACTGTCTACCACACGCCCACAAGAAGACAACCAACTGGTCGTCATCTGGTCGCCAAACCCGTTCACTAAATGCAACGACATCACTGGCGATGCCCGACATCCCAACTCGCTCAGCACCCACGACTTCCAGAAATGGCTCCTGAAGTGCCAACGACAAGACCACGACATGGTGGTCGACAAAAAATGGATTAAAATCCATAAGCCCGCCGTCAATAAACACTAAAGGATGGCGGCATCATTTCCAGAAATTCATGACATACGAATGTATGCTATATATATAATATAATGTGAAATATCAAATAAAAAAAATAAAGAAAGATGAAAAAAATATTATTATTCCTTGGGGTTTTCCTGCTCTCTGTAGGAAATGTTTTCGCACAGTATGAAGACGAAGACCAACAAAACACAGAGATTCAGGATGACCAGGCCGAAATCACTTCTATCAACGACATCGTGAACGAGCAACAGGAAGCAACCAACCGCAATGCCATGGAGAAACACTTCTCCAACGTTTGGCGCCGCCGCTCCTATGTCAATTTTGTCTATGGAAAGGAAGCCACCCTCACACCCACCAAGCCCATTGAAACCGGCGTTGACTATAACAATGGATTTGCCCCTGTGTATAAGGCTCAATGGTATGGTTCGCTGCAGGTAGGCCGCAGCTATCGTCTGCACAAGAAGACCATTGCCAACGTAGCACAGTTCTGCATCGACTATACCGGTCTGGACCTTTCTGTCGCCCACTATGAACAAGAGGGCAACGGACGCAATCTCTATGACAGCAGTAAGGAACTCTCGACAGGCTTCAGCTACACCCCCTGGAACATTGAGAAGTATCAGGCCGACATCGCCATGACAATCGGTCCTTCGCTGACATTGTCGCCCTTCACCTATATCAAGGCCAAAGGACTTCACTTCTTCCAATTCCGCTTTTACTATCACATGGGCTACGAGGCATCCGGTCTGTATTTCAAGAACAACAAGAATGCCGACGTGACCACCAGCGGCAGCGAACACGAAACAATGGGCAAAGGCACTAAAATCGACTGGGGCCATGGCATGGTGAAGACCTACGGTGGTGTCTTCAGCTGGAAGTTCCTCGGTGTAGGCTACGAACACCGCACAGCCAACCTGAAGTATAAGTCCATCGAAACAAAGACCTACGGCAAGGACTCCTACGAATTCGACGCTGCCGTCGACCGCATCTACCTGCAAATAAAAATGTAATCATCTCTAAAACTATATGCAACGATGAAAAAAATTATTATTACCATTCTACTGACCGTACTTGCCATTCCGAGTGCCCTTGCACAGAAGACGGAAGGAATGTGTGGTGATGAAACAAAGTGGACCCACGATGGCATCACTCTCTACTTCACCAATGTCAGCAAAAAAGGAATGAACACAACCATTCCCGACTATGATGTCAAGAACAACCCTGCCCCCTGGATAAAGAAAAACCTAAACATCAAAAGAATACAGATCGGGCAGGGCATCACGAAAATCGGTTCTTGCGCCTTCGCCAACTGCAAATCGCTGCAGGAAGTAGTCTTCGAAGGCACCGAGATGAGGGAAATCGGATGGGGTGCTTTCCTGAACTGTGGCAAGCTTCGTACGATATCCCTTCCCGTTCAGCTGCGTGAAATCGGAACGATTGCCTTTGCAAAGTGCAGCCAGATGCTCTCTGTAAAGATACCCGAGCACTGCCGCGTCGGCGACCAGGCGTTCATGTCGTGCACCAAGCTCAACTTCGTCGAAGTCGGTTCTACGGCCGAACTCGGACACTATGTCTTTGCAACAGAAACGAACGAAGACGGCAAAGTCGGACACACCCTCTACAACGGCGAAATCTCCAATCTTCCTCAGTATGTGAACCTTGCTAACTGTGCCGAATATGGTTTCTCGAAGCAGTCCGTCGAAAACTACATCAACCATGCACAGATAACCCACGACGAGAACTACGACCAAATCACATCCATCGTCGACGAGCAGATTCCCATCGGCTCCTTCACCGACATCAACTCCTATGCTCTCATCATCGGTAACCAGAACTATCGCTTCGTAGGCAGCGTGCCTTATGCCATCCATGATGCGCGCATCTTCAGCGAGTATTGCAAGATGACCCTCGGACTGCCCGCAGAAAACATCCACCTCGTCGAGGATGCCACGAAGCAGATGATACAGGAAGAAGAGCTGGAAGACTGGATTGCACAAATCCCTGACCGCGAAGGAAAGAAACTCATCGTCTACTACGCCGGACACGGTGTGCCCGACATCAAGAACAAGAACAAGGCATACATCCTTCCTACCGATGTGCGCGGAACCAATCCTAAGCGCGGCATTGCCCTTGATGACTTCTACGCCCGTCTTGGCGAACTCGCATTCGGTCAGACCACCGTGTTCCTCGATGCTTGCTTCAGCGGCGTCAACCGTGACCACGAAAGTGTATCTGAAGGTCTGCGCGGTGTAGAAATCGAAGCTGAGGAAGCAACTCTTGACAATGGTTCTATCGTCGTCTTCTCGGCGGCACAAGGTAACGAAACTGCTCAGGGTCTTGCACAAGAAGGCCACGGACTCTTCACCTATTTCCTACTGAAAGAACTTCACGAAACGGCAGGCAACGTGTCCTTCGGAAAACTCTCTGACGACCTTACCAAAAACGTCTCACAGACAGCCAAACAGCTGAAACTCCGCAAAAGCCAGACTCCTTCGACCAACACCTCAGCCAAAGTGGCAGATGTATGGCGTAGGATGAGACTATAATTCATGTATGAATACTCAACTTTCGGATATTAAAGAAGTTGAGCAGAAGCGAAACTTAAATTATGAATACTGATAACGACAACGTTGTTGAGCCTAAAAAGGAAAACCGCGCCAAGGTTGTTTTTGAAAACCTGATGACGGTGGTCTTCGCCTTTGCCAGCATGGGCATCCTCGCCATGCTGGCACTCAAGTTGACCTATCTGGGACCAGTGGCACAGACGATGAAGGATTTCTCGCTGACCGATGTCTACTATTATGCACTGAAGGAAAACGGAAGTCCGGATACCAGCCGCGTCGTCACCATCGTCGACATGACCGACCTGCCCGACCGGGCAGCCATCGCCGACGGGCTGGAACGCATCATGGCAATGAACCCGAAAGTGGTAGGCGTTGACGTGGTCTTCGAGGGCAACAAGCCCGACACGCTTGCCGACCAATGGCTCACGCAGCTGGCACGCGACACCAGCATCGTCTTCTCCTATCGTGTCGAAGATTATGTCGACGACACGGTGGGCTATGGCAACGAAGTCCATTCGTTCTTCAGTGAGGAAGTGCAACCTAACGAGGGTTTCACCAATTTCGAAAGACGACTGGTAGGCGGACTGAAGCGCAACCTCACGCTGTCGCTGCGTTGTCAGGGCACCGAGCGGAAGTCGCTGGTCGAACAGGTGGCCGAACACTATGCCGGCACAGCCATTCCTCACCGCGATGCCAAAAAACTCAACGTAAACTACCGCCCCACGGCCTTCCGAATGATTTCCCCCGACAGCATCGAGTATCATCGTGACTGGATTGAAGACCATGTAGTCCTCTACGGAGCCACCCACGAGTTGGCAGACATCCACTACACTCCCGTAGGCGAGATGGCTGGCATAGAACTGCTCGCCTACTCCATACAGACCCTGCTCGAACAAAGCGAAGTGAAGCACATCAGCGGCTGGATGACGGCCATCCTGTCATTCTTTATCGTCCTCATCACTCACTTAGGGCGGAAGGCCTACCTGAAGTGGGCCAAAGCAAGAAAGTCGCCATGGATGAAATTCTTCTTCACGACAACCTTCGTCGTCGGACTCCTGATGTCACTATGGACCATCATGCTGGTATGGATAGGATTCCTGGTCTTCTATCTGACAGGCTACAGTCTGAACTGGGGATGGGCAATGGCTGCCATTCCATTCCTCGGCGGTGCCCGAGAATTTTATGAACTTATGATTACCCATGCAGTGGGGAACTACAGAAATAAGGTTTGAGAATCGAGAATTGAGTAAAGATATCATGCGTATGAAGAAAAGACTGTTTATACTGATGGCGGCGATGGCAGTAGCCCTTTCGCTGCAAGCTCAGCAATATGTGGTGATGAGCATCACGGGAAAGGTGGAGGTGGAAGCTTCCGGACAGCCCAAGCACGAACTGCGTCTGCGCGAGGTACTGAAACCCACAAGTACGCTCAACATCGGCTTCAAGAGTAAAGTAGAAATACTTGACGAGGCAGCCGGTAAGAAATATGAGTTGAAGGTTCCCGGCAAGGGGCGTCTTTCTGAAATGATGAAAGACCGACAGAACAGTGCCATCCAACTGACCGCTCAGTATCTGGCCTACACCAAGAAACGGTTGAAGGGTAACGGCGAACTGACCTCACGTCACTATAGCGATCCGGCAACGGTGACACGCGAAGTGGCCGTCAGCCACGACAGCTTCGAAGAAGAATACCGTTCCTTCCAGCAGAAGGCACAACGCGAATACGAAGAGTTCCGGCTCAATGCCATCCGCACCTATGCCGACTTCCTGAAAGAGGCTTGGAAACGTTACGGAGCAAAACCGCCACAGCCTCGTCCGCAAGAGAAAGAGGTGAAACCCGTTGTTGCGACAGAAAGCCAAAGCAGTCCGCCCACAGCATTGCACATGGTGGCAGTGGAAGAAATCGTCTCCTCGCTGGCCGACTTCACCAAGCCACAGCCCAAACCCTCGTCACCCATCAGGGAACAGCCCGAAGAAGAGGTCATGCGCATCGACTTCAACTTCTATGGTACACCGCTGAAGGTGCGCTTCAACCACAAGGAAGACATCAAACTGCGTAATGTCACGGAAAAAGCCATCTCTGAGGCCTATACAAAAATGGCCAGCCTCGACTTCAACAACACCATTCGCGACTGTCTAGAACTGCGGGTACGCTATCAGCTGAGCGACTGGGCCTATCTGCAGATGCTCGACTGCCTGGCACAAGCCTGCTGTCCCGACAACGCCAACGAGGCCACGCTGCTCATGGCATTCCTCTTCCAACAGTCTGGCTATAAGATGCGGCTGGCTTCTGACGAAGACCTGCTGGTGATGCTTTATTCTTCAGAGCACATCATCTACGACCAAGGATACTTCATCCTCGACGGCGACAAATACTACGTCTATAAAGCCAACCTCGCCAGCCTCAACATCTGTCAGGCTTCCTTCCCGGGGGAGATGCCACTCTCGCTGTGCATCACACAACCCATGATGATTGCCGAGGAATTCACCGAAGAACGCACCCTCACCTCAAAACGCTATCCCGAGATTGAGCTGCAAGTCAGTGTCAACAAAAACCTGCTTGACTTCTATGAAAGCTACCCGAGTTCAATGCTCGGCGGCAACCAAATGTCACGATGGGCTTTCTATGCCAATGCACCGCTGGAAAATCCACTCGACAGATACATGGTCAATACCCTGCGCACGAAATTAGAGGGGCTCTCGACCCTCGAGGCTGCCGAGAGAATTCTCAACTGGGTGCAGACCTCTCTGGAATATCAATTTGACGAGGATGTATGGGGGCACGACCGTGCCTTCTTCGCCGAAGAAACCGTACACTATCCCTACTGCGACTGCGAAGACCGCTCCATCCTCTTCTCCCGTCTCATACGCGAACTGTTAGGATTGAAAGTCGTCCTCGTATACTATCCCGGTCACCTGGCAACAGCCGTATGCTTCGGCGACGAACAGCCCAACGGCGACTGCATCATCCTCGACGGCGACCGCTACATCGTATGCGACCCGACCTACATCGGGGCACGCGTAGGAAGAACCATGCCGGGAATGGACAATGCCAAGGCTTCAGTCATTCTTCTTGAACCTGTGAAACAGGAGGGGAATGGCACGAACGACAAACCATAAGTGCATTCCGACAGTGACAAGAAGACCATAATGGCTGGTCATCACACGGAAGCGTTCAACGAGTGATGCCCGATGATGACGGGTCGTCATCCCTTCTTCCAGGTAACAGGCAACAACCTGATTGAGATTTCTCAACTCAAGTTGTTGCCTTTTTGCATGTTTCATCACCCGGATGCACCAGTCTACGTCTGCCGAAAAACGGTAGCGAAGGTCGTAAGGAGTCTCACGCGCCAGGTCGGTCCTGACATAGAACGCTTGGTGGCAAACCACCATGCCCTGCCTGAACGACAGCCATGAAAGGTGCTTGGGCGGCCGCAGCCTACGCGAACGCAACCGGTGTCCGTTGCCGTCAACAATATCGGTGTCGCCATAGAGCACGGCAGGCAATGAGCCTGTCGACTTGAACGAGGCCTCCGCCGCACGACAGACGTCCGCAAGGGTTTCCGAAGAAGGAAAAGTGTCGCCGGCATTCAAAAAGAGCACATAGTCGCCCGTAGCCTTCTGCAAACCCTTGTTCATGGCGTCATAGAGTCCCTTGTCAGGCTCGCTCGTCACGAGGACACGGCGGGATTTGTCAGAACTTTGGGCCTGGCGGTAGGCTTCAGCCAATGCCAAAGTATTATCGGTAGAAGCACCGTCGATAATGAGATGTTCTATGGCGGGATACGTCTGACAGCCCACGCTGTCGAGCGTGCGCTGCAAGCTTCCGGCAGCATTATAGGTACAGGTGATAACGGAAATCAAGATCACGGCGAAAAAAGTGAATAATGAAATATCAGTTTGCAAAGTTACAATTTTTTCCGTACTTGACAAAATATCAGCCAGAAATAACGGCAAACGGCTGAGAGTGGACACAGCTTCCGACGGTGTCTCACCGACCGGATAAGAAAGAAAAATGCCGTCCGTACTGTCAAAATAATATCAAAATTTTAACACTTCAGAATGACGGCAACCAGAAAAAACAGGTGCAAAAGAGAACAATCATTCTGAGATTTAGGACAAACGAAACCGCCGAAACTAAGGGTTGAAGGTGCCGAAACATGCTTTTCTGGGTGACGATAGTATGAATCGTGAATGTAAAATAGACTGTTTCATCGAGTAAAATAGACTATTTTGGTCGGTAAAATAGGCTATTTTACACTACCGACCCTTAGCATCGATACCGCCGAAAGACTGCATCGCGTCATAAACAGCTGACAATTAACGACTTAGAAAAACACCTTTGTTTTTGCCGATTTTCAGCCCTTTCTTGGGCGTCGCTGCGCTTTTTTACTACGATTTGTACGAAAAATTCTGAAAAATTAACACTTTGACAATAATACCATAATAAGTTTTTTGCAGGGCGCATTGGTTGCGTACGCTTTCCCAAAAAAGGTAATAACTTGTTTACTTGTCTACTGACAAATCACTTACCTACATTAACTTCCGAACCTTGAGTCATTAACTGCTGATATAATGCTTTATAGCTGTCAGCGACGGCTGTCTGCGAGTAGCAGCGTGCCACCTTGCCGACGGCTTCCTCGGACAACAGTTTGGCATCAGCCTCGAAGAGCGTCCAATAGAGTCCTTGCGCCAAGTCGTCAGCATCACGGTAATCAGCCACATAGCCGTTGCGCCCATGGTCGATCATCTCGGGTATTCCTCCCACTCGGAAACCGACGCAAGGGGTTCCACAGGCCATGGACTCCATGATGGTGTTGGGAAGGTTTTCCGACAGGGATGGCAACACAAAGACATCGGCGGCACTATACACGTCGGCCAACACTGTCGGGTCGCTGATATAGCCCAAAGCCCGCTGCTCTATACGGGAAGACACATCACCGGCAAGGATAGATGCCGCCGGAGCACTGCCCAGCAAGACCAGAGAGAGGCGGCCGGCTACATCGGGATGGTCGGCGCAGAGGCGGCTGAGAGCCTGTGAGAGATAGTCAATGCCCTTATAGGCATTCCCGATGCGCTGGGCGACAAAGAGCACGATGCGCCGGTCGGCAGGAAGGTTCAGCCGCCGACGAGCCGCCGCCTTGTCGTGAGGGCAGAAGACGGCGGTGTCGATGGGGTTCGGAATGGCTCTGACGGTTTGCGCTTTTAACAAACCACTCTTTCGCGCCTCTCCTGCCAGCCACTCACTACAACCGACGAAGGCCACTCGCGCCCCGCTGAGCAGGGCTGACTTCTGTTGCCAGACACGATGGGAAAGGTCGTGCGCACTGCCCCCGCCGGGCAGGTAGGGACAATGGTGACATTGTTCTTTGAAACGCTCACAGCCAAGGGTCAGATGACAGAGGGCTGTGGCTGGCCAGATGTCATGGAGCGTCCATACGACGGGCTTTCCGGAACGTATGATCTTGCGTATGCCTTTCAGCGAGAGCATACCTTGATTAATCCAATGCAGATGGATGACATCAGCCTCTTTAAATACTTTCAGCCGGGTGATGTCGGTTCCTGCATTGGCCATGTCGATGTGGAAAAGATGCCGACGGGAGAAGTGAAGATGAAAGAAAAGACACAACCGCTCCCACAGGAAATGCCGAAGCATGAACCGGCGGCAGCCGGCGGTCACCACCGCGGGGTTGTCGGTGTCCTTGTCGCGGACGAGCATCGTAGCCTGTATGCCGTGGCTGTTCAAGGCCTCGGTCAGCCTTCCTGCTGCAAGGGCTGCACCGCCTGTCCGTTCGCTTGTACTTATTATTAATATACGCATGGGAGTCGGGAGTTAGATGTTGGGACTTAGCCGGCAGGGGTCATCATAATTATCCATTATCATTGCAGCCTCAACACCTGGTCGCAATAATCGACCACGGCCATGCGATGGGTGATGAAGATGATGGTCTTGTCATGATCCGACAGGATGTTGCGCAACAGTTCCCGCTCGGTGTCGGGGTCGAGTGCCGACGTGGCCTCATCGAAAAGCATGATGCTACGGTCACGCAACAAGGCGCGTGCGATGGCAATGCGCTGCGACTGTCCTTCTGAGAGACCGCCGCCCTGCTCACTGCAAAGGGTATCAAGCCCGTCGGGGAGGTCGAAGACAAATTCTGCACAGCTCTTCTTCAAGGCCTCACGCATCTCCTCGTCGGAGGCATCGAGTTTACCCAACCGCAGGTTCTCGCGGATGCTGCCGCTCATCAGTGTGTTTCCCTGCGGAACATAGACAAAGTTGCAGCGCAGACGGGAGGAGGCCGACTGGTTGACGGGTGTCGGAGTGTGGCTGTAGACCGTCACCTGTCCTCTCTGTGGCTTGAGCAAAGCCAGGAGCAGGCGTATGATGGTGGTCTTCCCCGAACCGGTCTCACCCAGAATGGCCGTGCAAGAGTTGGGCCGGAAGTCGAAAGACAGATTTTCTATGACGGGCTTTTCACTGTCGGCATATCCAAAGGTAACGCCTTCCAAGCGCACCCCGCACGGAGCCGGCAGCTTGATGGGGTCGCCTTGTTCCTCCAGCGGGTCTTCTTCGAGTTCCATCAGTCGTTCGGCAGCCGTAAAGACCCCGACGAAGGCAGGAGCCAGTTTCGTGAGGTTACGGGCAGGACCTTGTATCTTGTTGACCAACTGTAAAAAGGCGGTCATGCCACCAAACGACAATGTCTTTTCCGACATTCTCACGGCTGCCCATAGGAATGCCACCAGATAACCCAGTGCAAAGCCAAAGTTAAGAATCAGATTGGAGAAGACGGAGAAAGCCGTCCGCTTGACGACATTCTGCCGCAGCTTGCTCTGCGTGTCTTCCAGACGGTCCACCATTTCCGAGTCGCCTTCGAGTGTCTTGATGAGCATTCGGTTCTGAATGGTCTCCTGCAACACGCTCTGCACCTCGGAGTCGCTGTCGCGCACCTGACGTGTCAGCCGGCGCATCTGACGGACATATATCTTACTGAAGGCGACGAAGACCGGGATGATACCCACGACAATCAGCGACAGCACATGGTCCATAGAGAACAGATAATAGAAGGCTCCGATGAACAGCGCAAGCACCGACAGGGTGTTAGGAAGCGTCTCGGTAAGAAATTCCACAACGGTCTTCACATCCTGCTCCAACCGGTTGATGACATCGCCCGAATGGCGCAGTTCCTTACCGTGCCACTCAGAACGGAGAATGCGGTCGAGCATCTGCTGCTGCATCCGGTTCTGGGCACGAATGCCAAGGATGTTCTTTATCCAGATGGCAGCAATGTGAAAGGCAAAGTCAGCAAGGATGAGCATTCCCATGATACCGACTGCCCAATAGATGTTGCCTTCGATGGTTCCCGCGGCAATATCGATGGCACGCTTTACGGCCCATACCTGCAACAGACTGGCAGCGACCTCTAAAAGGCCGACGCTCGCATTCAGTACGGCCTGCAGGCGATTGCCTCGCCAAGCCTTCCAGAGCCATCGCATGATAACCCTGGCACCATATTTCGACTTCGTATGTTGAAACAGACCAAACATTTATTTTTCGTTGACTTATTTCTTTCGTGCGTCGACTCCCCACATCATCTTTTCACGCAGCGTTGAGAAATAGCTCTGTTCTCCCCGCTTGACGAAGGCGATGCCGAAGGGTGCCCGCCGAATGGTCAGTCGGGTTCCTTCCTCCAAACGCACGCTGCGACCGTCGATGGCAGCCAGAAAACTGTGCGAGCGGCTCTCGACGGTCAGCGTCACCACACTGTCGCCGCTGATGACAACGGGTCGGATGGTCAGGCTGTGTGGGGCTACTGGCGTCAGACAAAGCACATCCGTCTGCGGCACGATGACAGGTCCGCCGTTGGAGAGTGAATAGGCCGTGGAACCCGTCGGCGTAGAAACAATGAGACCGTCAGCCTGATAGGTAACAAGATGTTCGCCGTTGATGGCCGCATCAATCGTAATCATCGAGGCTGAGTCGCGCTTCAACACAGCAATATCGTTCAGCGCATAAGGCCATGTGCCCAGCGGCTCTCCGTCGGCTTCCAATTCGATGACGGCATGTTCCTCCGTCTGATAGTCGCCGTTGCAGAGGGCATCGAGCGTCTCATCGATGTCGTCAGGAAGCACGTCGGCCAGAAAGCCCAGCCTGCCCGTCTTCACGCCGATAATCGGCATACCCTTGCTACCCACTCGGCTGGCTACCTTCAGAAAGGTTCCGTCGCCGCCGATTGAAAGGGCGAAGTCGGCCTCAAAATCACACCCCTCGAAAATACCCTCCGGACGGAAACTAAGCTGGAGTACCTTTGTGACGTAGTCATAGTAGGGCCGGTCGACGAAAACAGCACTGTCATGAGCGGCAAGGCTGTCGAGAACCTGACGCACCGACGACACCTCACGTCCCTGATAGTCGCTGCCGAAAAGAGCAAAGCGGAATCCTGGTTTTGTATTCATTTTTATTTCTTTGTGTGCAAAGTTAAGTATTTTCATTCATTTTTCGAAAAATTATCAAGCAAAAAGCATCGAAAAGTCGAACTTTTTCCATAAATTTGCATTTCATTACCCAACAGTAACGACTCAGCACCCCATCATGAAGAGTGCCCTTTGTGGCAGAAATCTAAAAAATCTAAAAGAAATTTGGATGATTTTGAACAGTGAGATTTCTCGCCTAAGACGACTCTTTTTGAGATTCACTGAGTGAGTTTAATAGGGGGTGCTGAGTAGTTACACCCAACAAAGCGATGAAATTTAAAAAAGAACATGGTTTTCGGAAGCATCAGGGAAGCACTCTCATGGCTTGACGAGCGACAGGTCCGCGTGCCCGTAGATGACAATTTCATTAGCCTCTCGCAAGTCCCTGATGATGTTCGTTCCATGATAATTCATGTTGTTGACTTTCTTCAAAAAGTCAGTTTGCAAAGGCAGATTCACCAATGAATGATATACTCTCAGGTATAGTAACAGATGTCAAATTCTCACATTTAGAAAAGGCAGAGTCGCCTATGCGGGTCACATCGAAAGAAGTCCCATCTTTTGTTACTGTAGAAGGAATGGATACTTGACCCGTAAACCCATCAGTCACATCGAATCCAACAATTTCTGCTGTCTTTTCTTTTACCCAAAGCGTGTATTGTATTCCGTCAAGTGCTAACTGTTCACTTGTTAAAGTAAACGAACCACTTACCGTGACATCATGTTTAGGCATTCTCTCAGGTATTTCGCTCCATCCTGAAAAGATGTAGCCTTCTTTTTCCGGTGCTGGTTCCGGCGTGATATATTCGCCTTCTTCCAGCGTGAATGATTTATACAAAGTGTCATCAACATAATACGCAAGCTGATGTTTGGGAATATTGAGAGCCACGATGTCATAAAAATCCGACCAAGGTGTTTTACTGCTATACGCTTCAAGGGCAGCGCTCGGCACATAGAGGATGGCCTGGTCCTTAATGGCACTATCAAAACTATTGCTGGTTGTGCTGGGAACCTTCCTGGGCAGAGATGTCAGCGAGGTCATTGCCGAGCAACCATAGAAAGCCTAGCTGCCAATACTGGTAACATTCTCTCCGATGATGATTGAGGCGCAATTCTTACAGCCATAAAAAGCCGATGTGCCAATTTTCGTGACATTCTCTCCCATGGTGACAGAGGTAATGTTGGTACATCCCCTAAAAGCATAATCACCAATATATGTAACGTATTACGTCAAAAGCGTGTCTTTCTTAAGCAGCCTTAATTAAATCAAGAGTTGTCTTCAGCTCAATGCCATTGCCGCTGAGATCTGTAAGCCATAAAACTAATATCTCGCCTTCAGCTTTATATTCTGAAAGCGAGATATTATGCTAATTGATATCTGGAATCTATCCTTTTGATTCCAAAGTCTCTGAATCTTTGCCAGAGCATTTATTTTTGAACTTTAATGTCTTCTTGAATCACCTTTTTCGTAGTCTTGATTCGTTGAATGCATATTGGAAACATTTCCATCAGAATCTATATCATAGGAAGTCCTCGAATTTGTTTCGGCATTCCAGTCTGTGTGATGTGTATCGCCTGATTTTGTATCGGTTGTTTCATGCATTCCGTAAGGAGGGTCATCTTCGTATTCCATCCTTACTTTGACATCAATTTCTGAATAATCAATACTCATAGTTGTTTAGGATTATTGCATATTAAAATAATGATTTCTACCACGCCATGATACATAATATTTCTTCTTTTTATCATCTTTTTTCACAACAAGTGTTTCTCCTTTCGCATCATCATAAAAGGCATCTATTACTTTGGCATAATAAGCATTACAGGTATTAGGAGACTGGTACACCTTTATTTGTAGCCAATAACCATACTCATCAATAGCTTTCCCTTCCCAATAAACGGCCTGCTGGGTACTATTTACGCTCGAAGTAGCAATGATTGACTGAGGTGCTGTGAAAGAAGAAAGCGTTAAGGAGCCCAATACCATTATCGCAAATACTATTGATAGATTAAATATCCTTTTCATAATCTTTTTGTTTTACGTCCACTCCTTATGTGGACAAATATTAATATATGGTTAATTTTTGTCCTTAAAAGGAGAACGTCAAACGTTCAGGTACGTGCATAAAAAAGCGCGGACAAAACTCTTAATATTGATTCTTGAGGTCTTCGACTACCTTTCCATCCATATACGAGTAAAGCCCACGCACGTGGCGTGAGCGTCCTTGCTTAATACTCTTGGATGGAATTTGAAAGTGTCGAAGTTTCAAGAATCCAGAATAACAGCGTAACGCTTTTCCAATATGTTCAAGATGCACGCACTAAGTCATGCTCTGTTTACTTCATAGGCAATAATTTTTGAATTACTTTGCAAAAGTATAGAAAATATTTTTATTACACAAACTTTTTCTAAAGAAAATGTATCGTAGTTTCTAAAAACCTCCAATTCATTTAGATTTTTGCTTACTTGATCGTAACTATTTACTTCGCGAGAAAATAGGCAACATCTTGGAAGCAACTGTTGCTGTTCGCATAGCGAGGGGTTGTCTTATTATTCATGGGCTTTTGGGCTCCACCCATTGCTGAGATTTCACCAAGCGTATTGACAGCCTTCGGTGAAATATCAACCTTTAGTGCAGCCTGCTTAGGTATGGATTATAAGTACCAAGCAAAGATATGGATAGAATAGAATGGAGATAAGAAAGAGGTCTCTTATAATTCTGAAAGACCAACGAAAAAACAAAACGAACGATTAGAAACAGAGGGAGAACAATAAAAAGCCCTTGGTTTCCAATCAGTTATAAAAAGACACATTAAATACGGGTATCGTTGTGACAGAATTGGGAATAATCAGAGAGTCTAAGCTATAGCAATTATTGAATGCCGAGTTATCGATAAGTGTTAAGCCTTCAGGGATGACAACTCGTCTCAAGCTTGTGCAGTTTGCAAAAAGCATATCACCGATGACTGTCACTTTCTCTGGCAACACAACTGAATCCAGTTTGCGTATTTACAATTCGCTTTATATCAACGAATTGCATGTTAAACGGTAGAAAAGTGGAGACGAAGGTTTTATAGAATAAGAACATGATGAAGATTTAACGTATTTAACTTTTGTAAACCACAAAAATATGTAAAGTGTGCAATAACATAGCTATATAGTTCGTTCTAAATGTGTAAATGGTATTATTCATAAGGGGTTGCCAGAATAATACAAATAATGGTGCTACAAACCATAAGACTCGTCAAAAATGTCGAAAACAACAAAATAATCACAAGTTTCGACACTTTATAAAGAATTATTTTGTACCTTTGCACACAAAATCGGATAGCCTATGATTATAGGCAGAGACAAAGTCTGGTTTTTGAGCGTCTGTGTTTCCAGCATATCCGTCAAATCAAAATGGCTCTTGGCATCAGCGGAGTAGTGACCAACGTATTTGCATGGCGAGTGGGACCAAGTGACGACGGAAGGAAAGGCGCACAGATAGACATGCTCATAGACAGGGCAGACAACCTGGTGAACATCTGTGAGATGAAATTCTCGCACAACGAATATACTGTGACTAAAGACGATGCAGATAACTTGCACCATAAGGCGGAGCGTTTCATCGCCGAAACAGGATGTAAGAAATCTGTAAGCCTTACTATGGTCACTGTATCAGGAATTGCCCACGCTGGATATTGGAGCGAGATACACAACAGCATCACGTCAGAAGACCTGTTCAAGGCATAATCTCAGACATATTTGTTTCAATGTATAGGCAGTCAGTTGGTATCTAAAATTCCGATGACTGCCATTTTTTAGTTTACCTTTACCTTTGTCATTCGTCTTTATTGCAGATATGCCCAAAATGGAGACACAGGATTTCCTACATATAATCAAAGATACAAGACCCAGATTGTTGACCTTATGCCAGTCGTTTTTCGACCGGCAGGAGATGGCCTACGATGCAGAGGATGCTGTGCAGGAGACCTACCTCCGGCTGTGGCAGATGCGAGCGAGGATTGGCGAATATCACAATCCAGAAGCATTGGCGACGATGATTGCGAAGAATATCTGTATTGACATTTTGAAACAACATTCAGCGAGGGTGGAACCTTTACATGAAACATTGAATGCCATAGATGACGCACAGACAGACATACTCGCCATACAGCATGATGCAGAACGCTTGCTAAAAAAAGCCATGCGGAGGTTGCCAGCCACGAAGCGCAAGATGTTGCTGATGCGCAGTGATGGAATGTCTATGGAAGAAATTGCCGCT
>JAFSRY010000054.1 GCA_017445845.1 Prevotella sp. | reverse complement strand
TTAAGTAGTTAAGCCAAATGACTGTGTGGTGGAAGGCAGCCGATAGAAGTAATGGCTTATCTACTGTCCGAAAGGACGAGCGAAGCGATAACTACTTAACTCCTTAACTACAAAGAAGTTGAGCGAATGCGAAACTTGAATCAATTATTAAATCTATTACATTGCAATGAAAAATATCTTGGTGATTGGAGCTACCGGGCAGATTGGCTCGGAACTCACCATGGAACTGCGCAAGCGCTATGGCGGCGACCACGTCGTAGCTGGTTATATCAAAGGGGCTGAGCCCAAAGGCGAACTACTTGAGAGCGGTCCGTCAGCGTTGGCCGACGTGACGAACGGACAGCAAATCACTGACGTCGTGAATAAGTATCATATCGATTCTATCTATAACCTTGCGGCCCTGCTGTCGGTGGTGGCAGAGCACAAGCCATTGCTGGCCTGGCACATCGGTATCGACGGCCTGCTGAATATTCTCGAAGTGGCCCGCGAGCATCATTGCGCCGTGTTCACACCCAGTTCTATCGGTTCGTTCGGACCGGAGACACCCCATGTGATGACTCCGCAGGACACTATCCAGCGTCCGCGCACCATCTATGGTGTGTCGAAGGTGACCACGGAACTGCTCTCTGAGTATTATTTTCATAAATACGGTGTCGACACGCGTTCCGTTCGCTTTCCAGGCATCATCTCCTATGTGACGCCTCCGGGTGGCGGTACCACCGACTATGCCGTCGATATCTACTATTATGCCGTGCGAGGTGAGAAGTTCGTATGTCCCATTCCGCAAGGTACGCTGATGGACATGATGTATATGCCTGATGCCTTGCACGCTGCCATTCAGTTGATGGAGGCCGACCCCACCCGACTCATCCACCACAACGGCTTTAACGTGGCAGCCATGAGCTTCGCCCCAGAGACCATCTATGCCGCCATCAAGAAGCTGCGCCCGCAGTTCGAGATGGTATACGACGTAGACCCGCTCAAGGCCGCCATTGCCAACTCCTGGCCCGACTGCATGGACGACTCCTGCGCACGTCAGGAGTGGGACTGGAAACCGCAGTACGACCTGCAGTCGATGACGACCGACATGCTCGACAAGCTGTCGAAGAAACTGTTGAAATAACGTCCGCCCCCTATCCCATCCCAAGAGGAAAGGATAGAGGGTGGTTCCTTTTTTATTATGAAAAGAATCATTTTTCTATCACTACTAATGGCCCTTGCCCTCAATGCAAAGGCTCAAGCGAGAAGCCACTACGACGTGGCCGCCTACGTCTATCCCGCCTATGCCGCCGACGACCCGCGGCTACGACCCTTCTGGCCATTGGGCATGGGCGAATGGGAGACGGTGATGACCATGCAGCAACGCAATCCCGGACACTACTGGAACCGCCACCCACTGTGGGGATACGTCAACGAGGCCGACCCTTCGGTGATGGAGATGGAGATTGACCAGGCTACGAGCCACGGCGTCAACGTCTTCATCTTCGACTGGTATTGGTTCGACGGACGGCCCTTCATGGAGACCACCCTCACCAACGGATTCCTCAAAGCCAGCAACCGCGACCGCATGCAGTTCTACCTGATGTGGGCTAACCACAACGTGGAGAACTATTGGGACACCCGCATCACCCACCTCGGCGAACACAACATCATCTGGCGCGGAGGCATCAACCGCGAAGAGTTCGAAAAGATGTGCAAGCGGAATATCGAGATGTTCTTCCGCCAGCCCAACTACTACAAGATAGACGGCCGACCCGTGTTCATGATCTACGAGGTCCATACCTTCATCGAAGGACTGGGCGGCGTGGAGCAAGCGGCCGAGGCTCTGAAGTGGTTCCGCAGCGAGGTAAAGAAAGCAGGATTCCCCGACCTGGAGCTGCAGTTCACCATGTGGACGCCCAACCTGAACTACAGCGGCTTCGATGCCGGCAAGACCGACAAACCCGAAGAAGCCTTCATCCGAAAGATGGGCTTCAACAGCACCAGCCACTATCAGTTCTGCCACTTCCTGAACGTCGACGACGACTATCAGACCATCCTCAACCAAGCCTATCAGGAGTGGGAACGGCTGGAGACCGAGTACTCCATCCCCTACTACCCCCACGTCAGCATCGGCTGGGACAACAGTCCGCGTACCGGCCGCAGCGCCGTTACCCGCAACAACACGCCCGAACGTTTTGAACAAGCCCTGCGCAAAGCCAAGGCCTATCTCGATGCACGCCCACGACTGCATCCCCTCATCACCATCAACTCATGGAACGAATGGACCGAGACCAGCTACCTTCAGCCCGACGACGTCTATGGATACGGCTATCTCGATGCCGTGAAGCATGTCTTTGTGGATGATAAGTAAGGGCAAAAAACAATAATTAAAACCTAAACCTACAGCTATGAAAAAGATTATTCTTGCCTGCGTGGCATTACTGACTGTTGCCTGCACAGGCACAGAGAAGAAAGCAGACCTGACCTCACACGTCATCATTATCGGACTCGACGGATGGGGCTCATGGTGCATGGAGAAAGGTGAAGCCCCCTTCATTAAAGAGATGATGCATGAAGGTTCGTGGACGCTGAATAAGCGTGCCGTCCTGCCCACCATCAGCGGTGCCAACTGGGCTGCCATGATGAACGGAACGCCTGTAGAGTCGTCGGGCATCACCAACAACGACCCTGCCCCCACCTTTGAGCCACTCTTCCTGACCGACCACGATGCCCAGCCGACCATTTTCCACCTCTTGGCTGAACAGCGGCCCAATTTGGAAACAGGTGTCATTTGCGAATGGGGCGACTTCCTGAACTATGCCGATACGCTCTGCCTCGACTTCTTCCAACGCATCCCTCAGGCCTCTGAGCATCCTGATGCCATCGTCGATGCCAGTGTCAAATACATTCAGGCAAGGAAACCCTTCCTTTGTTTCATCCATATCGATGCCCTCGACCACATGGGGCACTCTTATGGGCAGGGTTCCGATGAATACTATGCTGAGCTGCCACTTGTCGACGACCGGGTGCGCCGAATCGTAGAAGGCGTCAAGGCTGCCGGCATCTACGACGAGAGCATCATCATGGTCACCTCCGATCATGGACACGAGGGCACAAGTCATGGGGGGAGCAGCCAGCTCGAAATCCAGACACCTTTTGTCATCTGGGGGAAGGGCATCATGAAAAACCATGAAATCAAAGAGACCCTCATCCAGTATGACATCGCCGCCACGGTTGCCAAGATCTTCAACCTTGAGGTTCCCCAGAGTTGGCGCGGCAAGGCCATGGAAGTGTTTGAGTAATGAGAAATGAGTAATGAGAAAAAAACTTGGATTTCATCCGACCTTTTCTCGCCAAGGCAGACATCAAGCCAGCTTGGTCTGCTCTTGTGGCTTAACGAAAACGTTGTCAGCTTGTCAACTGAAAGTAATAGCTTGTTTACTTGCCTGCTTGTTTACTTGTCAGCTAAAAGTAAAATCATCCGTACCATTTGCCGAGGCAACCGACGACATACTCTCTCCACCGGCTACGATGACCGATGCGGCAGTCGGCGGGACGGCCCCTAACCAGTGGCTGGCCTTCCGCCGTGACGTCACCGTCGACCGGCTGCCCCGCCGTGCCGTAGCCGTCATTGCCGCCGACAGCAAGTATTGGCTGTGGGTCAATGGGCAGATGGTAGTATTCGAAGGTTCCCTCAAGCGAGGCCCCAATCCCTCTGATGCTTATTACGACACCGTAGACCTCGCCCCCTTCCTGCAGCGTGGGGAGAATAAGATAGCCTTGCTCCTATGGTATTTCGGCAAGGACGGCTTTTCCCATAAAGGCAGCGGACGCCCCCAGTTGTTCTTCGACTGTCCGGCTCTCCATGTGACCACCGACCGCAGTTGGAACGTACGCATCCATCCCGCCTTCGGCACCGCCGACTGCCCCGTTCCCAACTACCGGCTGTCGGAGTCGTGTGTCGCCTTCGACGCCCGCAACGACATCAGCGGTTGGCAGACGGCAGCCCCTCACGACTTCAAACCCGTCGACATTGTCGAGAATACACTCGGGCAGCTGCATCCTCGGCCCATACCGATGTGGCGTGACGAAGGCATCAAGGCTGTTGCCTTCGAGACCCGCCGCGGCGTCCTCTGCGACACCCTCGTCGCCACCCTTCCCCACAACATTCAGATGACACCCGTGCTGACCGTCGACGACCCGCAGGGAGGACACCGCATCCTCATCGAGACCAACCATTCGAAGGTGGGCATCGAATGCCTGCGGGCTGAGTATTTTACGCGCCAGGGCCATCAGGAGTACGAGTCGTTGGGATGGATGAACGGCAATCAGCTCATCCTCACCGTCGAACATGGGGCCGAGGTCACAAGCCTTGCCTATCGGGAGACCGGCTACGACACGACGCCAGAAGGACACTTCAGCTGCAGCGATGACTTCTATAACCGCTTCTGGCAGAAAGGCCTGCGCACCATCTATGTCAACGCCCGCGACAATTTCTTCGACTGTCCCGACCGCGAGCGAGGACAGTGGTGGGGCGACATTGTGGTGATCCTCGGCGAATGCTTCTACACCTATTCAACCTCGCTCCACAGCCTCATCCGCAAGGGCATCCGCGAACTCTGCGACTGGCAGCGCGCCGACAGCGTGCTCTTCTCACCCATCCCCGGCCGATACCGTTCGGAACTGCCCTGCCAGATGCTTGCCGCCGTGGGACGCTACGGGTTCTGGACCTATTACATGAATACCGGCGACCGCGCCACCATCCTTCACGCCTATCCGGCCGTCAGACGCTATCTCGCTCTCTACAAGACCGGTGCCGACGGACTCATAACCTTCCGCAAGGGCGACTGGACATGGGGCGACTGGGGAGACAACAAGGACATGATACTGTTGCAGAACACATGGTACTGCCTCGCCCTCGAGGGTGCCGCCAATATGGCAGAGGTGCTCGGCCGTTCCGACGAAGCCACCCGCTATCGGCAGCAGCGGCAGACCATCGCCGATGCCGTCAACCGCAACTGTTGGAACGGCAACGCCTATCGCCATCCTGACTACCCCGGAGCTACCGACGACCGGGTGCAAGCCCTCGCCGTCCTTGCCGGCATCGCAACCCCCGACAAATATGAAGCCCTCTTCGAAGTCTTCAAGAGCGAAGAGCACGCCAGCCCCTATATGGAGAAGTATGTCATGGAAGCCCTCTTTGCCATCGGACATGGCGACTATGCCATCGAGCGGACCCGCCGCCGCTACCGGTTCATGGTCGACGACCCCGGCCACGACACACTCTTCGAAGGGTGGGACGTAGGCATCGGCGGCAACTGGGACTGCGGCTCAGTCAACCATGCCTGGAGCGGCGGAGCCCTCGCAGTACTGCCCGCCATGATGTTCGGCATCGTCCCCACCGAGGCAGCCTGGCGACGCTTCACCGTCAAGCCCGACCCCAACATCTTCCGCAGCTGCCGACTGTCATTCCCCACCGTGTCAGGCACCGTCGCCATGGCCCTCTGCCGTGATGACAGCCATATCTCATGGGACATCGAGGTGCCCAAGGGAACGGCAGCCGACGTCACCATCCCCTGGGACTACGCGGAAGCCACCGTCGACGGCAAGGCTGTCACCGCGAAAACACTCACACTCTCCCCGGGACGACATGAAATAAAAATAAAAGAGCCCACAACCCGCGGGCTCCCACGGGGAAAGGCCATTTACCCGCCATCCCGGGGAGGGGAAGGGAGCGGGGCTGATGCCGTGGCACCGAACGGACGGAGCAGCGAGTGCAGACCATGCTTGCATGAAGTCTGCCGAGTCGTGACGGACGAAGACGAAGTCAACGGACGGAGCAGCGAGTGCAGACCATGCTTGCATGAAGTCTGCCGAGTCGTGACGGACGAAGACGA
>JAFSRY010000053.1 GCA_017445845.1 Prevotella sp. | reverse complement strand
GGCTATTTCTTTGAGAGTTACAACAAGGAGCGCTTCGCCCAACATGGACTCGACATGACCTTTGTGCAAGACAATGAGTCGCAATCGATGAAAGGCGTGCTGCGCGGACTGCATTTCCAGAAGCCTCCCTTCGCCCAAGGCAAGTTGGTGCGTGTGGTGAAAGGCTCCGTGATGGACGTGGCCGTCGACTTGAGGAAAGACTCGCCCACTTATGGACAATGGGAGTCGGTAGTGCTGACCGAGGGCAACAAGTTCATGTATTGGATCCCGGAGGGCTTCGCCCATGGCTTCGTATGCCTTGAAGACCATTCAGTGTTCACCTACAAATGCACCAACGTCTACAATAAAGCCTCGGAAGGCAGCATACGCTGGGACGACCCCGACCTCGGCATCAACTGGGACATCGAAAACCCGATTCTGTCCGACAAGGACAAGATAGCACCTTTGTTTAAAGACTTCATTACGCCCTTTTGAATATAACGAACAGACATAGAACAAACATGAGAACAAGAAACCTCCTTTTGGCGTGTGGCATGGCTATTATATTAATAGGTGTGACCGCGGCCGTCTCCTTTTCGTTGGCTCAATCCAACGACGAACAAATGGTAGAATACGAAGGCACCGATAGGGAATACCTCTCCTTTGACCAGATCGACCACATCACGCACGACATTGAACTGCCCGAACACTTGAGCTTCTGTGGCGAGGAGGTTCCACTCGACCTGTTCTATGTCCAGGAACGGCTCGAACGCGAGATCATAGTCAACACGTACAGGCACTCCGCCACCATCATGTTGCTGAAGCGCACCACCCGATGGTTCCCCGTATTGGAGCCCATCATGCAGAAAAACGGTCTGCCTGAGGACTTCAAGTACCTTGCCATGATCGAGAGCGAGCTGACCAATGCTGTCTCACCCTCGAAGGCCGTCGGCTTCTGGCAGTTCCTCGAAAGCACTGGAAAAGAATACGGCCTTGAGATCAACAAGGAAGTGGACATGCGTTACAACGTGGAAAAAGAGACCGTGGCTGCCTGCAAATACCTAAAGGCATCCTACCGCAAGTTTGGCAGCTGGACCTTGGCTGCTGCCGCCTTCAACTGCGGCAACGGACGTATCACCAAAACCACCGACGAGCAGCGTGTAGACTCCTACTACGACATGCTCTTGCCCGAAGAGACGCAACGCTATGTGTTTCGCATCCTCGCTTTGAAAGTCATCACTGAGAACCCTAAGAAATATGGCTTCCAGATTCGCGACAAAGGATGGTATAAGCCATACGACACCAAGACCATCACCGTTGTGCAGTCCATCCCCGACCTTGTGGATTTTGCCTACAGAGAAGGCACTAATATCAAGATGCTGAAATATTTCAACCCCTGGCTGCGCAGCAACTCACTGACGATTTCGGCAGGCAACAGCTACGACATCAAGATACCGAAAGGAGAGTTCGCGAAGACGCATAAGAAGATGAGGAAGGCAGAATGAACGAGTTCAGCGAAGACAAAAACCTTGAGATTCTCGGTGCCAGGGAAAACAACCTGAAAAACATCGACCTCTCCATCCCGCGCAACGCCCTAGTGGTCGTCACCGGCATCAGCGGGAGCGGCAAGTCGTCGTTGGCCTTCGACACCATCTATGCCGAGGGGCAACGTCGCTACATGGAGAGCTTCTCTGCCTATGCGCGACAGTTCATCGGCAACATGGAGCGTCCCGACGTCGACAAGATCACGGGCCTGAGTCCCGTCATCAGCATCGAGCAGAAGAGCGTGAACAAGAACCCACGCTCCACTGTGGGCACCATCACGGAGATCTATGACTTCCTGCGTCTGCTCTACGCCCGCATCGGCGAGGCT
>JAFSRY010000052.1 GCA_017445845.1 Prevotella sp. | reverse complement strand
CCTCTTTTTTTTATTGCTGTAGTCACTTATTAATAACTGAAGGGCCCGATACTAATGATCGGAGAGGTCGATTGCAAGTGTCGGAAAAGCAAAACAACTTGTTTTGCTGAGTAAAATAGCCTATTTTACAGGATAAAATAGCCTATTTTTATAAACAAAACAACTTGTTTTGCTCTTTCAAGGCTTACAATCGGACGGTCCATCCCTTGCTATCGGGCTTGACACAGCTTACTCTTTATCGTTAAAAGAGATTAAAGATTTAGATATGTCGCTTGCGACATGAAACAAACATCTTACCTTTGTATCACACAACAATTATAGTATAAGTATTATGCAAAAGATTTATGATTTCAAGGCGCGCTCGAGCAAGGGTAAGGAAATTGACTTCTCCGAGTTTCAAGGGAAAGTGTTGCTGATTGTCAATACAGCCAGCAAGTGTGGTTTCACTCCTCAATTTGCAGGATTGGAGGAGTTGAACCAAAAGTACAAAGACAAGGGGTTGGTCATCATCGGTTTCCCCTGCAACCAGTTCAAAGAACAGGACCCTGGATCAGACAGCCAGATTGAGGAATTCTGCCAGCTGAACTATGGTGTGACCTTTCAGATCATGAAGAAGACCGATGTGAACGGAGCTGCCGCAGACCCCATCTTCGAGTATCTAAAGGCTCAGGCCCCCACTGAAGAGTATCATGGCCTGAAGGCAAAGGCGACTCGCACCATGCTGAAGACCATCAGCAAGAGCGTGGAGAAAGACAGCGACATCCTTTGGAACTTCACCAAGTTCCTCATCTCCAAGGATGGCTCGACCATCAAACGCTTTGCCCCCACCACTGAGCCCAAGGACTTTGAGCAGGATATCGAGGAGATGCTCTGAACCGCCCGTCTCATCGGGTTCAAGGAAACTCATCTACAGACAGAAGAGCCGACAGCATACGGCATATAGACCTCTGACATTTCGGCATTAACACCACATAAGGTTTATTTGTCATCGGATTTGTCGGATTTCTTCTTTTTATTTCGTAATTTTGCAGCTGCAAAAGAATTAGGAAAAGCCTCGGGACCTGCCGGCATGGGGCTTATTAACATCAAAATATATGATGAACACAAACTACAATTTCGATGAAGTCATCGACCGAAAAGGCAGTGGCGACATCAAACACGACGCTCTTCAGGAACTCTGGGGACGCAGCGACCTGCTTCCTATGTGGGTGGCAGATATGGACTTTGCCACCCCATCCTTTATCGTCGACGCACTAAAACAAAGAATGGAACATCCCATCTTCGGTTACACCGCGACACCCGAAGCCTACTGGCAGGCTATCATCGACTGGGTAGCCACTCACCACCAATGGGACATCCGGAAGGAATGGCTCTGCTACATACCGGGCATCGTGAAAGGCATTGGCTTCGTTGTCAACCGTTTCACCAAGCCTGGCGACAAGGTCATCATCCAGACACCTGTCTACCATCCCTTCCGACTGGTACCGCAGGAAAATGGTCGGGAGGTGGTATTCAATCCGCTGACACCATCTTACGAGATGGACTTCGACAACCTTGCCGAGGTCTGCGACGAACGCTGCAAGGTGCTCATCCTTGCAAATCCTCACAACCCCATCGGTATCTGTTGGAGTCGCGAGACTCTGGAAAGGCTGGCCGACTTCTGCCACGACCATCATATTCTTGTCATCAGTGATGAGATACACTGCGATATGGCACTCTTCGGCCATAAGCACATCCCCTTCGCCTCAGTGTCGGAGAAGGCTGCCGACTGCAGCATCACCTTCCAGGCTCCCACGAAGACCTTTAATATTGCCGGCATCGTCAGCTCCTACGCCATCGTGCCGAACGACGAGCTGAGGCAGAAGTTCTTCTGTTGGATGAAGGCCAACGAGTTTGACGCCCCTAACATCTTCGCACCCATTGCCACCATCGCTGCCTTTACAAAGGGTGAAGAGTGGCGGCGACAGATGCTCAGCTATGTTGAGGGAAACATCCGTTTGGTTGAAGACTACTGTCACGAGCACATGCCGCAGATCAAGCCCATCCGCCCACAGGCATCGTTCCTGATATGGCTCGACTGCCGCGGTCTTGGCCTTGATCATGATGCCCTCGAAGACCTCTTCGCCAACAAAGCGCGGCTGGCATTAAACGATGGAGCAATGTTCGGAGAGGCTGGCTCCGGCTTCATGCGTCTCAACGTCGGTTCTCCCCGCTCTGTCATTCAACAGGCAATGGATCAGTTGAGAGAGGCAGTAAGAAATGAAAAATGAGGAATGAGAAATGAGGTTTGAGGATTGTTTGAAGGAACGGATATTGATATTGGATGGAGCGATGGGTACGATGATACAGTCGCTCCAGCTTCCTGACTCTGTCTATGAATGGACGGGAGAGGCTTGTCCCTGTTGCCGCCAACGGCATTCGTCGCAGAAAGGCAACAACGACATGCTCAACATCCTTGCGCCCGACGCCATCGCCTCTATCCATCAAGCATATGTGGATGCCGGTGTCGACCTCATCACGACCAACACCTTCTCCTCAAACCGCATCTCACAACATGAATATGGAACTGCTGAGCACGTCAGGGAACTGAACCTGAAGGGTGCGCAGATAGCCCGCCGTGTGGCTGACGCCTGCTCCGACAGAAAGATATGGGTCGTCGGCACCATGGGACCTACTTCGAAGACGCTCAGCCTCTCACCCGACTTGAACCACCCTGAGGCTCGCACTGTCAGCTTTGAAGAGATGGCGGAGGCCTACTATGAACAGGCGGAAGCACTCACAAGCGGCGGTGTCGACTTGCTGATGCTTGAGACATGCTTCGATGCCCTCAACACAAAGGCTGCCCTCTATGCCATTCAGCGCCTCAACGACGAGCAGCAACGTGCGGAGCCGTTTCCCGTCATGGTCTCCCTCAGCATCAACGACCGAAGCGGCCGAACACTGACAGGACAGACGACAGAGGCTTTCTACAATAGTATCAGCCACTACCCTATCCTTTCGTTCGGTATGAACTGTTCGCTGGGAGCCGAAGCTCTGCATCCTCACGTTCGCGAGCTCAATAACTATACACGCTGTGCCGTCAGCCTGCATCCCAACGCTGGCCTGCCCAACGAGATGGGCCTCTATGACGAACGCCCTGAGACAACAGCCCGGCATTTAAGGCTGATAGCCGAGGAGGGTCTCGTCAACATTGTCGGAGGTTGTTGCGGCACTACTCCTGCCCACATCCGCGCCATCGCTGATGCCGTCAGGGGCATGACACCAAGGAAAGTCATTCTGCCGACAGACAACCGTCTAAAGGTCTCTGGCTTGGAGGTCTGTCATATCGGTGCCTCCGGTGACGCTTCATTTACCAACATCGGCGAACGCACCAATGTGGCTGGCTCAAGGAAGTTTGCCCGACTCATCGCAGAAAAGAAATATGACGAGGCTGCCACCATCGCCCAACACCAGATAGAAAACGGTGCCAGCATCATCGATATAAACATGGACGATGCCATGCTCGACAGCCGAAAGGAGATGGAGACTTTCGTCCGTTACATTGAAAACGACCCCAATATCTCCCGGGCGGCACTCATGATAGACTCCAGCGACTGGCCCACCATCGTCGCCGGACTACAGAATGCCCAAGGAAAATGCATTGTCAACTCTATCAGTCTGAAAAACGGCGAGGAAGACTTCGTCCGTAAGGCTCGTGAACTGCGCCGCTATGGTGCCGCTGTTGTCGTGATGGCGTTCGATGAAGAAGGCCAGGCCACCGTCTACGAACGGAAGATTGCCATCTGCCAGCGTGCCTACAAGCTATTGCTCTCGATTGGTTTCCCTGCCGAAGACATCATCTTCGATGTCAACGTGCTCAGCGTAGGAACGGGTATCGAGGAACACGCCAACTATGGCATTGACTTCATCCGGGCCGTGGAATGGATCAAGAACAACCTGCCAGGGGCCAAGACCAGCGGAGGCATCAGCAATCTCTCGTTTGCCTTCCGCGGGAATAATATCGTACGCGAGGCCATGCACTCGGCCTTCCTCTACCATGCCATCCGTGTGGGTCTCGACATGGGCATCGTCAACCCGTCGATGCTTCAGGTCTACGACGACATCGACCCGCAGCTGCTGACTGCTGTCGAGGATGTCATTCTCAACCGCAGGAGTGATGCGACGGAACGGCTTATCGTGCTGGCCAATGAACTGAAGAGCAACAGCAAGGAAGCCGAAGCAAACTCGCCAGCCCTGCAGGAATGGCGGACGTGGAAAGTGGAAGAGCGGTTAGCATACGCACTGAGCAAAGGTATCGAAGATTTTCTGGCGTCCGACCTCCATGAGACACTGCAAGCCTGTCATCAGGATCCCATTGAAGTCATCGAAGGGCCGCTGATGAAAGGAATGGAACGTGTCGGACAACTCTTTGGTGAAGGAAAAATGTTCCTGCCACAAGTTGTGAAGTCGGCAAAAGTCATGCGCAAGGCGGTCGAAATCCTGCAGCCGTTCATGCCCAACACCCAACATACCCCCAATGTCCAACACCCCACCATCGTCCTGGCGACAGCCAAAGGCGATGTGCACGACATCGGAAAGAACATCGTCGGCATCGTGTTAGGCTGTAATAACTTCCAGGTCATTGACCTCGGTGTGATGGTTCCCAACGAGACCATCCTCGAAGCTACACTGAAATACAATCCCGTCATGGTCGGGGTGAGCGGACTCATCACGCCTTCGCTGAAAGAGATGGAAGACCTCTGCCGACTGTTCCAGCAACACCACCTCACCACCCCCATTTCCGTAGGCGGAGCAACGACCTCTCCCATCCATACAGCCGTGAAACTGGCGCCCCTCTATGATGGGCTTGTGGCCTATGGGGGTGATGCCTCCTACTCATCAGTCCTTGCCAAGCGACTGACAACGTCTGCGCTGGCCACTGCCTGCCAGATTAAAGCCGAACAACAGGCCATCCGCGAAGACTACGAGAGGAAGCGACAGGAAACGGTGAGCATCGAGGAGGCCTGCCGACTGATGCGTCCCCTACCCTCTCCGCCCTACAAGAACTGGATTGACGACGAAACGATAAAAGCCCTTGAAGAGAAAGTCGCAAGCCTCACTGTCACTGATGTGGCCGACCGTATCGACTGGCGGATGTTGCTGATGTTCTGGGGGGTCCGTGGTGAAAGTCTCGACCGTCAGCTGCAGAACGAAGAAGCCCGGAAGACACTCGGAGAAGCCAAGGAGATGCTGCGCCGACTGATGGCGGAAGACAAGATACGGTTGCGTTCGCTGTTGCAGTTCGAAAAAGGTCGCCGAAAGGATAACGACATCCTCTTTGCCAACGGCTACACCATGCCGATGCAAAGAAATCTGATAAAAGGCAGCGACCATCGGTCATTGGTCGACTTTCTGCCTGCCGACCGCTCGGTGCCCGTCGGCCTCTTCTGCATCACTGCAGACACTGCAGACCCGTCAGGTAAGCACGACCACACCAGCTATGAGGGGCTCATGACCCATGCCCTCTGTGCCCGCATCGTAGAGGCTGCCGCCGAATGGATTGACAGCCAAATTGACGTAGGCATCAAACGGATCCGCCCCGCCATCGGCTATCCTATCTGTCCAGACCATGCACTGAAGAAGACTCTTTTCCAGATGACCGGGGCGGAAGAAAAGCTCGGAGTAGCACTCACAGAGAGCTATGCCATACAACCCTCGACCACCATCTGCGGATTCTTCATCGCCCATCCCGATGCCCACTACTTTGGAGTTCGGAGTTAGAGGGATACCTCCCTATAGTCCCCTCGTTTCCAAAGGGGCAGAAATCCCAAGAGGAGGAGGGTCTGGCGGATTAAGGTTGGACGTTTGAGATTTAGGATAGTTTTAATAAGAATTTCGAGTCACGAAGTGACAATCCGACAACGTTCTTTTTCACCTTTTAATAGTTATGAAAGTTATAGACATCATTCATCAACGGCAAGGAAAGCCTTTCGCTTCGTTCGAGATCGTCCCCCCCCTCAAGGGTACCGACGTTCAGAAACTCTACGACAGTCTGGACCCGCTCATGCAGTTGCTGCCTCCTTTCGTGAATATCACCTGCCACCGCGATGAGATTGAATACCAGCTCAATGACGACGGTACCTATACGAAACGACTCATCACACGACGCCCCTCCACCATTGCCATCGTGGCAGCCGTCATGCGTCGCTTTCCCCATGTAGAGATTGTGCCGCATGTGATTTGCGGTGGTGTCTCACGCCATCAGATTGAGAACGAACTGCTTGACCTTCGCTTCTTAGGCATTGACAATGTGATGGCACTGCGCGGCGACGCCCTGACAGGACAGAAAGCCTTCATACCCGAACCCGACGGGTTCAGACATACCAATGAGCTGGTTGAAGCCATCGGAAGCCTCATCGAAGGCTGTTCTCCTTTCTGCATTGGTGTTGCGGCCTATCCCGAGAAACACTTCGAGGCTGCCAACCTCGACACCGACATCGAGAACCTTAAAAGAAAGGTAGATGCCGGTGCGCACTATATCGTTACGCAGATGTTCTTCGACAACGAGGTCTTCTACCGTTTCTCTGATGCCTGTCGAAAAGCAGGGATTACCGTTCCTATCATCCCGGGACTGAAACCCATCTCCACCCTTCGCCAACCCGACACACTCCCCCGCACCTTCCACATCGACCTTCCGCAGACGCTGATGGAGAAGCTGCGCCGGTGCAACACTGGCAAAGAGGTCTACGCCGTGGGCACCGAATGGTGTATCCAACAGAGCGAAGACCTCTTACGACATGGCGCGCCCGCCATCCATTATTATACGATGGGCCGCACCGATAACATTCGGCAAATCGTCGGCACCGTGTTTAAGTGATGCGGCATTTACACGATGCCAGTTTTTATCAATATTCAGTCTTGTCATCTTTCTCCGACCACAGGCGGAAGCTTTCCAATGCTTCATCACGCATCAGGGGAATGATGGGCACCGTGCGCTCTTCCATCGGCCTGTCGAGTTCTTCATAGATAAAATCGTCGGCGAAGTCTATATCCCGTGCGTCCTTGCGCGTGTTTCCATAATATATCCGTTCGATATGTGCCCAATAAATAGCTCCGAGACACATCGGGCAGGGCTCGCACGAGGTGTATACGACACAACCTGAAAGATCGAAAGTGTGAAGGAGTCGGCACGCCTCACGGATAGTATTCACTTCGGCATGGGCTGTCGGGTCGTTATCGATGGTGACCCTGTTGTAGCTTCCTGCTACTATTTGCCCGTCCTTGACGATTACGGCGCCGAAGGGTCCTCCGCCCCTGCGCACACTCTCATTGGCCAGCCGTATGGCTTCACGCATAAATTCCCGGTCCTGTGATGTTACTTTATATTCCATATATTCTATTTTTTGTATAAGAATTAGCAAGAGAGGTCAGACAGAGGTTGTCGTACCTTTCTCATGACGGTTTTGGATGTTTTCTTACCTTGTCTTTGCAAGATTATAGTTATAGAACTCTTTCCTGCCCGTAATGTCCTCAACGATTTCGAGGAAAGTCGGCAGTTTCACGTTTTCATTCTCCGTGATGCCCTTGGTTTCAAGAATGAGCAGGCCGGGCGTAGGTTTACGATATTCGTCGAGTTCGAAATACTGGCCTTTCCAGATGAAGCTTCGGCGCAGTTTCACTATCGGTTGCCGATAGGGGTCGGCCTGTTGCAACATTGTCTGGTAGAGGTTGGAGTTGATTTGTTGTTCCGTCTCAATGAGTTCATGAGGCGACACGCGTTTCTTTGAGTTCAGCACATAGACGGGCTTTCCATTCCACAGGCGGCGACGCAGACGGACTTCACTGTCGGGATCGGCGACGAGGTAGGTCTGTGTGATTTCGCTTTCTGTGCACTCCGGCAGCTGTCCGGTAATGCGTACGATGTATTTCCGTTCTTCTTCAATAGGCTGTGGCAGTCCGAGCACATTGCTGATTTCCTTCAACACGCGGTTGAGTTTTGCATCGAAGTCGTCGTGGTTGTTGATGACACGCAGGTGGGGATGTCCCGTCCAAGCCTCAATGACTTTCTTGTCGAGCATACGGGCAATCTGCAGACCGGCCTCGTCGGCAGGTTCGTTGCGCGAAGCATTGTTCGAGGTGGTATAGAACTGTTCGGCACCGTCGGCAGCCGACACCAAGTGGAGTACGGCATCATAACGCTGGCGAAGCTCAAGCGTACTCGTTCCCACGGCACGGGTGATGTCTTCCCACATGGCGGGAGTCATATAGGCTGAGATGTCCATCGTTCCGCGGTCGCAGACGATGAGACAAGGTTCCATGCAAGCCTCTGCCATTCGGATGAATTTGTCTTCAAGGGCCATCTGGACCTCCAGCGTAGCCTTTTCCCCTTCGTAGAAGAATGCCTTGTTCTTGGTCAGATAATCCATGCCGGCCTGAGTGAACATGGTGGGAACCTCAGGGATTGTAAACACTTTGAAGCCCAGACTCGAGAAATGCTCGATGACTTTGACCAGTGCCGTCGTCTTGCCGGCACAGGGACCGCCCGTCAGGACAATTTTTGTAATGTTGCTCATGTCTTTTATTATTTTATTCTTTTAAACCTCTAATCTGCTCGGCTTCGCCCACCACCCAAAGGATGTCGGCCGGCTCGAAGACGCGTGTGGGGTCGATGGCGGTGAGGTCTTGCTGACCTTCTTCCACGCCCACCACGAGACACCCGAAGCGTTCGCGGATGCCACTCTCGCGCAGGGTCTTGCCGACGAAAGGCGAGTCGGGCGAGAGGACTATCTGCCGCAGTTGCATCTCACGCTTCTCTATCTCAGGGTCATCGTCGATGAGTTCTCCGCGCAAGGCCTGCCCAAAAAGTCGCAACTGCTCGTCGGAGCCGATGGCCTGGATGCGGTCACCCGGGAAGATCACCATCTGTCCGCCGGGAATGTTGATGCGATGGTGACCGCGCAGGATGCTACTCACATGAACGCCGAACCGTTCGCGAAGGTGGAGCTTATAGAGGGTCTGTCCTGCCCACCGCGAATCTTCGGGCACGTCGAAGTCAGAGATATGGATGTCACGGTCCAAGAGACGGTCTTCGAAGAGCGGTTTCTTCCGGCCACTCACCTGAGCCGCGATCTCGCGTGAACGCAGGTTCTCTATAAACATACGCTCCAGCCGTATGCTCCTGCGCTTGATGCCTCGCGAGAAAATCATCACGATAATCAGCACCAAGGCGATGCACACGATGAGGGCATTGCGGAAACGGCTCAGATAGTTCACCACATAGAACACGAAGGCCATAGCGATGACGATGCGCACAAGGATAGTAAACACCAGGGGCAGTCGGTTAATGCGCCGCTCCATCCAGAGGGCTTTGAACTCAGGCGAATGGTTCTTCTTCATGGTCATCGCCCGCAGGAAGGGCGATACAAGGAGCAGAGTGAGCAGCCCGGTGAAGGCATTGGCATACCAGTGGAATTCCCACGTCGGGTGCAGGTTGCGCGTGAAGGGCAGGACAAATCGGAACATCAGCGTGATGACCGTTGCCGACAGTACACTATATATAAAGGTATATAGGCCCATCTGCGTGAGCAGTGTGCGCCAGTTGCTTTTTTCGGTTTCGCTCGACTGTTGGATGGATGAAAGGCGGTTCAGCCTTCGTATCCACTTCTTCGGAAGACGACTTTCCAACACATGATAGGCTGGTTCAGCCGCACGAATCATATAGGGTGTGAGGAATGTCGTCACCACCGACACTGCCACGACGACAGGATAGAGGAAGTCGCTGATGACACCCAACGTCAGACCCAGCGAGGCTATGATGAAGGCAAACTCGCCGATTTGAGCCATCGAGAAGCCACATCGCATGGCCGTCCGCAGCGGCTGTCCGCTGAGCATATAGCCAAGGGAGCCGAAAAGAGCCTGCCCAAGCAGGATGGTCAGTGTGAGACAGACGATGGGGAACCACTGCGAGAGGAGCACCTGCGGGTCGACCAGCATTCCGACCGACACGAAGAAGACGGCTCCGAAGAGGTTCTTCACCGGCTCCACCACCTTGATAATCTTATCAGCCTCTATCGTCTCAGCCAGGATGCTGCCCATCACAAAGGCACCGAATGCCGAGCTGAAACCTGCACTCGTGGCAATGACCGCCATCAGGCAGCAAAGCCCCAAGGATACGATGACCAGCGTCTCATCGGTCATCAGACTGCGTGTCTTCCGAAGGAACAAGGGTATCAGGAAGATGCCTACGACGAACCATAGCACAAGGATGACGATGAGGCGGCCCACCTGCAGCAGCAGCTGCGAGCCGTCGGGGTTCTGCCCCATGGCAATCGTCGACAGCATCACCATCATTACGATGGCAAGCACGTCTTCCAGAATGAGCACACTCATCACCAGCGAGGCAAAGCGCTGCTGACGAAGCCCCATGTCGTCGAAAGCCTTATAGATAATGGTTGTCGACGACATAGCCAGCATACCGCCGAGGAAGATGCAGTCCATCTGCGTCCAGCCGAAAGCCTTACCCACAAATATGCCCAGCATCATCATCGAGAAGACGATGCTCAACGCCGCGATGACCGGTGAGAGACCCATCTTCAGGATTTTCTTGAACGAAAAGTCAAGACCCAGCGAAAACAACAGGAACATCACACCGATGTCAGCCCAAGTCTGTACATTCTCCTTGTCGACCACAGAAGCGATATATGGCATGTGAGGCGAGACCAGGAAGCCCGCCACGATATACCCCAGCACCAACGGCTGACGCAGCCGCTTGAATATCAGCGTCACCACACCGGCGACAACCAGTATCAACGCCAAGTCGCGTATCAATGCGTCCATACAGTATAGAACCTAAAAAACAAATACATTGCCCCTGACAACTAATGCCTAAGGCGCAACTCCTCTGCAAAGGTAGCGTTTTTTTCTGAGAAAAAAGCAAAAAAGGCGTCCTATTTCTTAAAAAAGAAAATAACGGTTATAAGCACCCTCATTATTACCTCAATGAGATAAGCCGATGATCAATGTGAGATAATATGATGATCAATGTGAGATAATATGATGATCAATGTGAGATAAGCCGATTATCAATGTGAGATAATCTGATTATCAATGTGCGATAAGCCGATGATCAATGTGCGATAAGCCGATTATCTATAAGCAGTATAAGTTCCGATAATAAAAATCGGCACTTCCGATGCTCAGTCCCGCCCTTGCCGATTCTTCGTTTCGGATTGCAAAAAAACAAGAAACGTTTGGAGGAAAGAAAAATAATCCCTAATTTTGCAGTTAGAACTGAAAAATACCATTCACGATGAAAATGTTTTTAGGAAAGAGAATGACACAACTGTTGGCAGGCCTCCTGTGCCTGTTTCCACTGGCGAGCCTTGCCGCCGGAAGCGACGTGCCCCACATCGTCAACTTCATCAACTTCATACGCGACATTGAGCCTCGCGACGAAGAAATCACACCGAGAGTACTCTTCGAGACCGTCCGCCATGAGGCCGATGCCATTCACCGCTATGGTTTCCGAGGAACATGGCTCCTGCAGTACGATGCCCTCATCGACACGCAATACCAAGACATGATGCGCGAGGAGATGGCACACGGCTGCGAGGTGGGCGGCTGGTGGGAAATCACCCAGCCCCATGTGGAGGCCGCCGGACTGACCTGGCGCGGACGCTTTCCTTGGGACTGGCACGCTGACAAAGGCTTTGCCGTGGGATATACGCAGCAGGAACGCGAACGGTTGGTGGATGTCTATATGGAGAAATTCATGGAACTCTTCGGACGACTGCCCAACAGCATCGGCTCGTGGTTTATCGATGCCCACACGATGGCATATATGCGCGAGAAATACAACATCGAGGGATGCTGCATCTGCCGCGACCAGGTGGGCACCGACGGCTACACCCTCTGGGGCGGCTACTGGGCTGGAGCCTACTACCCGTCAAAGGTCAATGCCTACATGCCAGCCCAGACGCGAAGCGGACAGATAGACCTGCCCGTATTCAGAATGTTAGGCAGCGACCCGCTCTATCAGTGCAGTGCCGGCGTGGGCGGAGCCGTCCAGAGCGTCTGTACGATGGAACCCACCTATGTGAATGCACAGCAGCCCGAATGGGTGGGCTGGTATCTCCGATGTATGACCGACGACCCTGCCTTAGGCTTTACCTATCTACAGGCAGGACAAGAGAACTCATTCACATGGGACGCCTTCAAGAAAGGATATGAGGTGCAGCTACCTCAGATTGCAGAACTGGAAAGACAAGGCAAACTGAAGGTGGAGACATTGATTGAGTCGGCACGAAACTTCAGAAAGAAGTACCCTGTGACACCGCCTACGGCGTGCACGGCCATGAGCGACTACACCGACAACAACGGGCGTACCATCTGGTTCAACAGCCGTTACTATCGCACGAACATCCTCTGGGAAGGCAACAGAATGGGGATTCGCGACATCCACCTCTTCGACGAGCACAAGGAGAGTCCATATTATAATAATGTATGTACCTCCAACCAATGTGTATACAAGACGATGCCCATTGTCGACGGCTGTCTGTGGAGCTCTGCTGACGATATGGCCAGTCTGCGCTTCTATGCCTTTTCGGAAGAAGGACAGACGGAGGAACTGCGGGGCGGTGAACCCGTCATCAAGAAGAAGGGAAAGGGCATGACCATCAGCTGGCCACTGAAGGACCGGAGCGGTGCCATCATCCTGACAATGACAGAGAAGGCTCTGACAGCTGGCTGCACCGACCGGTCGCTGCGATGGTGTATGCAGCTGAACGTACAGCCGAAGGCCTCTCTGCCATTCCGCATTATCGACGGTAAAAAACTGACGGCAGAGGAAGAAGGATTCACTTACCGACTCTCCCTCAGAAAAGGTTCCTTCACAGACCTTCGACAGCAACCCGGCTGGGCCTACCGCATTATGCCCGAGAAGGGAAAGGTAGAAATATTCTTTTGACAGAAGGACATGTTTTAGACAGAATGACAAAAGAACATAATTTTTAGACAGAAAGAAGCACTATCTCAGACAGGTTTATTGCTGTTATCGTTAAAATAAGTCTGTCTATTGAAATTATGTCCTTTTGCCATTATGTCTAAAACATCAATCGTTGTAGTTGGCGGTGAGTTGACAAATCTTCACGATGACATCAACGGCTTTCTGCATGACTTGGATGGATACAAATTCAAAAGGCCCGTGGAAGTTCACGCCTCCGGCGAAAATATTCGGACAGGGCAGGCCGCGGAACGACAGCTGTGCACCGTCGGTACCGCCGCGAATGGGTTCTACCTTCGGTGGCACTCCGCTCTCTTGCATGGCCTGCAGGACGATGTCGATGACATGCATGTTGGGATCTATCTTCTCTTTCATGTTGAAGTACTGGTCGCGCAGTTCGACGCGGACGGTGCCTTCGCCGTATTTATCATTCAGACGAGCGGCACAGTCTTCAATGAACTGCTTGCGGTCTTCAAACCGCTGGCGGTCGTGGTCGCGAATGATGTATGACAGCTTTGCTTCCTCTGTACGGCTCTCGATGCCGAGCAGATGATAGAAGCCTTCATAGCCCTCGGTAGTCTCGGGGATGTCGGTCTCGGGAATCATATTGTTGAACTCACATGCCAACCGACTGGCATTGATCATCTTTCCCTTGGCATAGCCCGTGTGCACGCTGACACCCTTGATGAACACTTTGGCCCCGGCGGCATTGAAGTTCTCATATTCCAAGTCACCAAGGTCACCGCCATCGATGGTATATGCCCACTGGCAGCCGAACTTCTCGACATCGAAGTGATGGGCACCCATACCAATCTCCTCGTCGGGATTGAAGCCCACGCGGATGTCACCGTGCTTGATTTCGTCGTGGTCGCGCAGATAGCACATGGCCTGCACGATTTCAGCAATACCCGCCTTGTCGTCAGCTCCGAGCAGTGTTGTTCCGTCGGTGACGATGAGGTCTTCGCCTACATGACTGAGCAACTCGGGAAACTTCTTTGGCGATGAGATAATGCCGGGCGACAGTTCGATGTCACCCCCGTCGTAGTTCTCTACGATGCGGGCTTTGATATTCGCTCCGCTCGCATCGGGTGACGTATCGTAGTGTGAGATAAAGCCGATGGTAGGAATGGGCTTCTTCGTATTGGCGGGAAGCGTGGCGTAGATGTATCCCATCTCGTCCATTTCGACATCGGCGAAGCCTTCGTCCTCGAGTTCCTTCTTCAGATATTCAGCGAAGATGAGTTGCTTCGGAGTACTGGGCACTGTCTGCGACTCTTCGGCAGACTGCGTGTCGAACTTGGTGTAGTTGATAAAACGTTCTGTAAGATTCATAGATAGATATGATTTAAATGGGGTAACCTCCCCCGTCCCCTCCCAAGGAGGGGAGTTGGAAAGGACCGGAGGGGGAGTTGTTGAGATAGACTTAATATCCGAAGATTTCCTCGGTGGTCAGCCGGCGCACGGGGGCTATTTCCTCAAGACTCTTGATGTCGAGGTCGGCCTCGTTGCCAAGGATGACGTATCGATAGGGTTTACGGGCAATCTGCTCCTGTTCGAAGCGCACGACATCCTGGAGTGTGATGCCAGGCAGAGCCTCGTATATCTTCTGGTTGATGTCGTAGTCGATACCGCGCCACCTGGCCGACAGCCAAGCATTGATAAGACCGAAGCGGGTGGTACGCTGCGAGGCGAGACGCTTGGTCAGGGCTTCCTTGGCAATGTCGAAGGCTGCCTGACTCTCGGGGATGGTGTCGAGGATGGCATGGAACTGCCGCACGCAATCCATCATCTTGTCGTTCTGCGTGATGATGTGGGTGAAGAAGTATTCTTTCTGGTCCTTATACCCCGGCTCTACATAGGCAGCGAAGGCGCTGTAGGCCAGTCCACGAGCTTCACGCATCTCCTGGAAGACGATGGTATTCATGCCACCACCATAATACTCGTTGAAGAGTGCCTTCACGGCAGCATCGTCAGCGGTCCACTCACGGCCCTCGTTGTGAATCATGCGCATATAGATGTTCTTGGCATCATAGGGGGCGATGAGGATTTCGTTCTCAGGAGTGGGCTGCTGAACGTAATGGTGTGTTTCGGGCGCAGGAATAAGGGCATCTGAAAGCGACGGGCAGGCTTCCTTGACCGTTGCGGCGAGTTCCTTCTCGCTCATCGGGCCGAAGTAGAGGATGGAGTGCTCGTGGGAAGCCAGGTCACGCAACAGGTCGAGCAGTTCCTGCGGATCCTGCTGTCGCAGCTGACTGATGGAAATGTCGTTGCGTGTGGGGTTGAATTCACCGTAGATACCATAATTGACCAGGGCAGAGAAGTTCTGCTGCTGGTTGGCCTTGCTGTCGATACGGTTCTTCTCTTCAAGTGCCACATATTGCTGCCAAGCATCATTGTCGGCCTTGGCGCACTGGATGACATGCATGAACAGGCGCAAGGCTTCAGGTATATTCTCTGAGAGACCGGTGATGATGAGGTCGATGTTGCGCTGTCCTACGCTGACCTGATAGTCGCAGGCGAGCTTATAGAACTGCTGTTTCAGCTGTTCGTTGGTGAGCGAGTCGGTGCCGAGGTAGCCGAGGTAGCCGGCTGCATAGGCATAACGCAAGTCAGCGTCGGTGCCGAATTCATAGCGCAGGTCTAACACTGAGCTGCCCTTCTCCGTATTCTTCACATAGACAAAGGGGATGCCGTCGCTGATTTGTCCGAACGACAAGTCTTTCTTAAAGTCGACGAACTTCGGCTCGATGGGCTTTACCTTGGCATTCTGGATGTCCTTCACAAACTGACTCACGGTGTCGCGGTTGGTGGGAATGGCGGTGATGGCGGGCTTATCAATCTTCTTCAACGTCTTGTCCACACCCTGACGCTTGTAGATAATGACATGGTTATTCTGGAAGTGACGGTTGGCAAAAGCCACGATTTCTTCCTTGGTAATAGTGGAAATACGATCGATATGCTGCACCTCCTGTTCCCAGGGAATCTCATTGATAAAGGCATCAACAAACTTCCCTGCACGCGACATATTATACTGCAACGAGTTGTAGTAACTCAGTTTGACGTTGTTGATAACGGCAGGCAACAGGTCGTCGGAAAAGTCGCCGGCCTTCAGCTTTTCTATCTCGGAAAGCATCAGGTCCTTCGCTTCGTCGAGGGTCTGTCCGTCGCGGGGGGTACCGCCCACTATGAAGGCTGAATAGTCGTGCATCTGTTCCACACCGGCCCAGGCTCCCTGCATCTTCATCTGTTGGTTGATGTCGAGGTCGAAGAGTCCTGCGGTGCCGTTGCTCAGGATGTTTTCAATAAGGTTCAGCGTGTCGACCTGCAATGAGTTACCTCGGTCGAAACGCCAACCCAACCAAACGGTCTCGGCCTCAAGTCCGTAGACGGTAGTGTCGCGAGGCTCGGTGATGGGAGCCAGTGCAGGGAACTGTGGCTGTGTGACATCCTCACCGGGTTGCCACTCACCAAAATACTTGTCGATGGTCTTGATGACCTCATCGGGATCGAAGTCACCAGCCATACAGATGGCTACGTTGTTCGGACGATACCAATGGTTGAAGTAGTTTTTGATATTGACGATCGATGGGTTCTTCAGATGTTCCTGCGTACCGATAGTCGACTGAGTGCCATAAGGATGTTCGGGATAGAGCATGGCCAGGAGTGCCTGCCACAGCTTGCGCTCGTCTTGGGCGATGCCGATGTTGTATTCCTCATAGACTGCCTCAAGCTCGGTGTGGAAACCGCGGATGACCATGTTCTGGAAGCGGTCGGCCTGTATCTTTGCCCAGTTCTCCACTTCGTTCGACGGGATGTCCTCAGTATAGCAGGTGACGTCGGTCGACGTATAGGCGTTGGTGCCCTCGGCACCGATGGCAGCCATCAGCTTGTCGTACTCATTGGGGATGTTATATTGGGCAGCCAGCTGACTCACAGAGTCAATCTCATGGTAAGCCTGACGGCGTGCCTCAGGATCGGTGAGCTGGCGATAAGCCTCGTAGCGCTCCGTAATCTCATTGAGGAACGGCTCTTCGGCCTCAGGATTAGTGGTACCGAACTGCTTCGTGCCCTTAAACATCAGGTGTTCCAGATAGTGGGCCAAACCGGTGGTCTCGGCTGGGTCGTTCTTTGAACCGGTGCGCACAGCGATATAAGTCTGTATGCGCGGAGCCTCTTTGTTGACCGACAGATAAACCTTCAGTCCGTTGTCCAGGGTGTAGATGCGTGTCTGCATGTCGTCGCCCTTCACGCTATCATACTTGTATTTACTGCCACAAGCAGTTAAAAGTAGGAGTAGTAAAGCCCACCCCCAACCTTTCCCGATGAGGAGAGGTTTCAGAAATGTTTTGCTCTTCATATTTAATTTCATTAGAATTTCCCCCAATTTAGTCTTCGTAGTCAATCTCGTGGTCGAGTTGATCAAGGAAGTTTTCAAAGACTTCTTGCTCGACATCACCCATGGCATACTCCTTCTCGGCATCCTTGCGGATTTCTGCAATCCATGCACGACGTGCCTTGACATAGTCTTCGTGGATGTTGGCCACATTTTCTTCGGTGAGTTCATCAACATGATAATAGTCGAGAAGCATCTGGTAAGACCATGCCCAACGATATTCTGAATAGTGGTCGTTGATGTCGACGAAACGATCGAGGATCTCTTGAATGGAAGCAACCTCTCCATTCTTGATGTCATCGACCAATCGCAGTTCTTCGCTTTCCGGTAGCAACAGGCCCGAAAGGTCGTTCCATTGACCCTTACCTGTTTCGGTGAGCGGCTTATGCAGGAAGTCCTCTCTCACGGCACGCTTCAGCACGGCTCCAAGATAGATGCGCAGGGCAATGTCATAATATTTGATACCCTTACGGAGCGATGTGGCATTGATGACATACTCATGGAAATTATAGGAAGAAACATCATCACCAGAGGCTCTACGGAGGCTTTCCAGAATTTCCTTTCCCTGAATGATTTCACCGACGGTGAAGGGCGAGAGCCAGTCGAAGTTGATGATACTCTTCTGTGAGAGTGCCGACCGCTTGTCACGTTTGGGCCATTTCTTGATGTCACGATAGAGGCCGACGGTCGTGATGTTACGGCCTGGAATCAAATACATCGTTTCTCCGTAAGCCATCAGATAGGAGAACGGCAGGTTGCGGGTGTCGGGATGGTGCATCAGCTTACCGAAACAGACGGAGAAGGCTCCGATGGTGGCAGGCATCAGGATATAGGCACCGCTGGCAGTCTTCGTTCCACGCTCCAACGTTCCATAGTGCATGGGGCCCATCTTATAGGCATGATTGGAGAAGTTGGTTGACGAACCGGCATTATAGAACGAGAACTGCCCGCCGATGAGCAGTGAGCTCTTGTGGTGAGAGGCCGAGAAAGGTCCGCAGAAGGCTGCGCAGGCTTCACCATTGGCCATAAACGAATTGGCGAAGAAGACGCTGGCTTCAGCCGTAAAGCCATTGGTAATCTGGCAGGCCTCACCAACGAAGCAGTCCTGCATCTTGACGGAGTTTGTGATGGAACAGCCGTCGCAGATGATAGAATTCTCACAGATGACACCCGTTCCGATATATACCGATGCGTCTTTCGAAGAGAGGATAGAACAGTCGGAGAGCCTTGCTGCACCACTGATTTCGCAGTCTCCCTTGACAATGGTATTGATGATATCTTTTGAATTGACGATTTTCACATTGTGTCCGATGGTTCCGCGTTCAGGACGGGTGATGCGCACTTCCTCTTTCACCAGCCGAGCCATTGCTTCCTTCAGCTGCTTGTCGTTGCTGTATTTCACCATCATGGCAGCCAGTTGGCTGTTAAGAGCACGGAAGATATACACGTTGCCATCGCCCACCTCGTTGAGCACACTGATCAGACTGCCTTCGCCGTAGGTGGCCCCTTCTCTCGTCTCCATTGTGCAGACGTTAGAGATATAGCAGTCGTCGCCGATGCTGTAGTTATTGATGTAATTACCTATCTTTTCTATCAGGCAGTTGTCGCCGACAGTCACATTGCGCAGGGTGGCATCGTTGATGCCGGAGTGTTTGACAAAACCAGTCGACACTTCAACACTTTTGTCGAAGCAGCCAAGACGGATGTCCCCGTAAAACATAACGCGATGAAAATAGTTGGGGCGGAAGTCCTCTGCCACTTTCACATTGTCCCAATTCTCAGCCCAACAGCTGTTCTGTTCGAGGACGAGAATTTCTTGATTAGTCAGATTTCTGTAAGTCATAGTCTTTTATTAATTGTTAGTGGTTTTTCCAAGAGAAGTCACCGGCTTCCTCATAATTACTATAAAGGAAGTCGTTGTAGGGATATTTTTGGACATGCAGTTCACGCACCTTTTTGTAGACGGTGTCACGAAACTCATCTATGTTCTGCTTCTCCAAGGCTGAAATGAAGATGCAGTTCTCGTTGAGTCGGGCCATCCATGTGCGTTTCAGTTCATCGAGGGAGATGTTCTCCTTGGTCATCGGCGTCAGGTCGTCTTCGTCCTTCTCCACCCAATGGTAGTTGTCAATTTTGTTGAAGACAATCATCGAAGGCTTGTCGGCACAACCGAGTTCAGCCAGTGTTTTTTCCACCACTTGTATTTGCTCTTCGAAGTCGGGATGAGAGATGTCGACGACGTGGAGCAACAGGTCAGCCTCACGCGTCTCGTCGAGGGTTGACTTAAAGGAGTCGACGAGGTCGGTTGGCAACTTACGGATAAAGCCCACGGTATCAGCCAACAGGAACGGCAGGTTCTCGATGGTCACCTTACGAACGGTGGTGTCGAGGGTGGCAAAGAGTTTGTTTTCAGCAAACACTTCACTCTTAGCCAACATATTCATGATGGTCGACTTACCCACATTGGTATAGCCCACAAGGGCCACACGGATGAGTCTGCCGCGGTTCTTGCGTTGCGTTGTCTTCTGTTTGTCTATTTCTACGAGGCGTTCCTTGAGCAATGAGATGCGTTGACGGATGATGCGCTGGTCCATTTCGAGCTGTGTCTCACCTGGTCCGCGCAGGCCTACCGAACCTTTTCCGCCTCCCGAGCCTGAGCCGCCACCCTGTCGCTCAAGGTGCGTCCACAGACGTTGCAGACGAGGCAGCATATAGCGGTATTGCGCCAGTTCAACCTGTGTCTTGGCATTGGCAGTCTGGGCGCGCATGGCAAAGATATCGAGAATGAGACTTGTCCGGTCGAGTATCTTCACGCCCAGTTCCTTCTCGATATTCCGCAGCTGCTTGGCCGACAGTTCATCGTCGAAGATGACCATGCCCACTGGCAGCGGTGCCTCGGCAAGAGCCTCCGAAGTAAGGAGGGAACTGTCTTGCTGATCCATCCAGTCATCGTAGGCATCCTGACGTGTCTTGATATATTCTTTGATTTCCTGCAGCTTGCCGCTCCCGACATAGGTCACAGAGGACGGACCGCCAACCCGCTGCGTGAAACGCTTCAGGGTGACGGCACCAGCCGTGTCGGCCAGAAACTCCAATTCGTCAAGATACTCCTTGGTCTTTGCCTCGTCCTGGTCCTTCGTGATGAGTCCTACCAGCACAGCCGTCTCGGCCCTTGCCTCGGAAATAACAAATTCTTTCATTCAATAATCTCTTATTATAAATAATGTGTGCAAAGATAGTAATAAATGTTTATATAAGGTCTGCCTATCATAAGAAATTAAGCAAATTTAAGAAGGCTGCCGTTCGACTTTCAACATTTCTTCGTACCTTTGCAGGCAAATAGCATAATCCTAAATAACTTATAATAACAAATACAAAAGCATTATGGCAAACAAACCAGCATTCAAGTATGCTCCGATGTTCCAACTCGGAGAGGACAAGACTGAATACCGCTTGCTCAGCAAGAAAGGTGTAAGCACGACTGAGTTCGAAGGAAAACAGATTGTGAAGGTGTCACCCGAGGCACTGACACTGCTTGCCCAGCAGGCATTCCACGACGTTGAGTTCATCCTGCGCCGTGAGCATAACCTTCAGGTAGCCGCTATCTTGGCCGACCCCGAGGCCTCTGAAAACGACAAGTATGTTGCCCTGCAGTTCCTGCGCAATGCCGAGACGGCCGCCAAGGGCATCCTGCCTTTCTGCCAGGACACCGGCACCGCTATCATCCACGGAGAAAAGGGACAGCAGGTATGGACCGGCTTCGAGGATGAGGAAGCCCTCTCACTCGGTGTCTATAACACCTTCACTGAAGACAACCTGCGGTATTCTCAGAATGCTCCGCTGAACATGTACGACGAGGTGAACACACGCTGCAACCTGCCCGCACAAATCGACATCGAGGCCTGCGAGGGAGCCGAATACCGTTTCGTGATGGTGGCCAAGGGCGGCGGCTCGGCCAACAAAACCTACTTCTACCCGATGACCAAGGCCACCATCCAGAACGAAGGCACACTGCTGCCCTTCCTCGTTGAGAAGATGAAGAGCCTCGGCACGGCAGCCTGCCCGCCCTACCACATCGCATTCGTCATCGGCGGCACATCGGCAGAGAAGAACCTGCTCACCGTGAAACTCGCCAGCAT
>JAFSRY010000051.1 GCA_017445845.1 Prevotella sp. | reverse complement strand
AAGAGCAGCGACATCGGTTGTCTTCGGCAGGGTGTAGTTGCCTTCCTCAGCCTCGATGACAACGGCAGCACCGGCGGGCACGGCCTTGTCGGCAATCTCAGTCAGCGTGACCCATCCTTCGGCCACATCCGTTACAGCGTAAGTCTTCACGGCAGAAGCATCGACATCGCAGGGAGCAACGAAGGTGGCATACTTGGCATCGGAGACGGCAACCTTGGCACCAGCCTCGGCCTCGAGGTTGAAGTCGCAGTATGCACCGCCCCAGTTCTGTTCAATGTAGACAGCCATCACGTTCTTGCCGGCAACGAGCAGGGCGGGATCGATGTCGATAACGGTAGCGTCATTCCATCCAGCACTGTTGCTCCAGCCAGTTTCTTCCTTCACGAGGGTGCCGTTGATGAACACCTTGTAGTCGTCATCGTGGACGATGCGTGCGGTGAGCTTGGTGATTTCAGCAGGATTGGCAACCTCGAAGGTGCGGCGGAACCAGAAGGTGTTGTATTCAAACAGCCAGCGAGTGTGGAATGTTCCACCATTGCCGACAGGCATCACCATGTCGTCCCATGCAGAATCGTCGAAGTTGGCAGTGTTCCAACCAGCCTCGATGTCGACATCATTGTCTGACCCAATCATGTGACGGAATTTGGCGATATATCCGTTGGTCTGACCGTTGGCAAGGAGCACGGGCTCGGATGCCTTGGCAGAGCATGTTTCGCAGATGCCGTTCTTATAGTTGTGGGCTGCAATCGGCAGCACCTCGGTCTTCAGGGCGTGGCAGTCGGAGCACTCAGCAACACTTGTGCCGGCCTTTGTGCAGGTAGCGGCAGTCACAACAGGCTCACCCCATGTGTGTGCCTGCTCGTTGATCCAGAACTCACCGAGCTGGAAGCCACCGTCGAAGGCTGTGGCCGTGAACTTGAAGAACTTGTAAGCGTCGGTTCCATTGACAGTGAAGACGGTCTCTTCCTTGTTGGAAGTCTTTGCCTTGTAGTTCTGCTCCTGCTGGTCGATGACGATCCAGTTCTGGTTGTCGTTAGAGCCTTCGAGTTTCCAGTTGCGCGGTGTGCGGCCGGGGTTGCCGTAGGTGTCGGCACCCGTTACGAACGAGTACTGTTTCACGGCCACGGGCTCGCTGGCAATGATGATGGCCCAGGCATCGCCGGTGCCGGAGCAACCGAACTTCGTGGTGGCATCGTTATCAACGAGGCCAGAAACAGGAGAGTCACCCCATCCGTTACCACCGGTGACGATGGCATAGCCGACGTTGTTGGCGTCGTGACGGATGTAGTTAGGCTCAGAGACGGTCAGCTCGTAGGAAGCCGTCCAACCCTGGTCGGCATCAGTCGTAGCGGTGATGATGACCTTACCGGCCTTCTTACCGGTCACGGTACCATCGGCAGCCACCGTTGCGATGCTCTCGTCGGCTGAAGTCCAGGTGAAGGTAGCTCCGTCGAGGTTCTGCACGTCGGGCAGGAACTGGGCAGTGCTGCCAACGATGACGATGCGGGTATCGGCCTCGTAGGTGACATAGGCCTTGTCGTCGAGCTTCTTGAAGCCATAGCCGTTCCAGTTGCCTTGAACGGGAGTGATGAAGGTCTTCGATGCCTTGTCATAGTAACCGAAGACACCGTCGTGACGCATCACGGGCTGGAAGTCATAAATGGTTTCTCCGTCTTCCTTCAGCGTGATGTAGTAGATACGGCCGCGGAAAGCATCGTCACCCTCGGGGTTGGCAAAGATAGAGATGCAGCGGGTGGAGGAGTTGAAGGAAGTCTGGTTGGTAGGATAGTCGGTGCCGTTGACGTTGAGGTTGCCCAGTGTTGCAGCCACTGTGATATCCTGATTGTGGCCGGGATAGTGGCAGAAGTTGTCGGCAACAAAACCGCCGGCAAAGTAACCGAAGTCTTGCTGGTTGGCATTCTGATAGAGTGACAGACCCGTTGAGTTGCTCGTGCCGTTACGGCCGGAGAAGATGGCACGCCAGGAACCGCCGGAGTAGCTCTGGAACTTCACGTCGACCTCAGTGTTCCTCTTGGCAATGTAAGGTGTGGTGAATGGGTTCTCACGGGGTGCACCTGTGCTCTCCACATAGTCCAAGGCTGTGTACTTGTTCGGGTCTACCCATGTGATGTCATACTTTTCAGGATAGTTGACATGCTGCACGAGCAGGTTGTCAAAGTGGAAGAAGAGATTGGGGTCGTCGGCGCCCACACCGAACTGGATGGCCATGGTGACATCGGTGACATCGGCAACGAAGGTGAACGAATAGTGCTTGTTGGTCATGGCTGCCTGCGGCAGGCCCACAACGCCCAGTATCTCACCGCCTGCTGACGTCGGATAGATTTCGCGACCGAAGTCCCAGTTGTTGGTGACAAAGAAGGGAAGCGTTGAATAGCTCGACCAGGAAGACCAACCGTCGGAAGTGAAGTCAAAGGACACACGGTAGGTGTCACCCTTCGTCAGGCCCATCACCTCGCACTGGTAAGGTTCCCAACCGCCTTCACCCTTGTAGGGGTTGAAGAAGTTGTTGTTACCGCTGTTCTCGATATGGCTGAAGGTGCTTTCGTAGCCGAAGCGGCACTCCCAGTTGTCCTTCATGTTCTGATAGTCAGTGTCGTCAATGTCCTCATAGACGGAGCCGAGGTCAATCCACTGGGTGCCGTCCCACTTGTATTCGTGCTCGTCGGCAGTGTTGATGACGAGCTTGCCGGGATAGACCGTGATACCAGCATCGGAAGCAATTGCCTCACCGTCGGGACTCAGTGCAAAAGCACCATTGTTGGCTGAATAGAGGATGGTTCCCGATACTTTGTCCTTCAAGGCACCCTTGCCTTCACCGTCGACAACAGGAACGAGGTCCATGACGAGCGTCTCGCCTTCATAGATTTTGAAGGTGTAGAGCTTCATGAATGCCGTTGAGTTGTCGGGATGGTTGTCGTGGCAGAGGTCGAAGATATACATCGGACGATTGCCGCCGTTGAGGGTTCCCTCGCAGGAAATCGTCGATACAGGCGTAGCTTCTCCGTCTTTGTAGATGTTGACGTTCAAGCCGTAGGCATCAACCTTGATTTTTTCTTGTGTCGGGATGTCGACGGAGCCGCGGATTTCTCCGTTGCGACCATAGCAACCGCCGTTGCTGTTGTCAAAACGCCAGAAAAACACGAACATGTCTGAGCCATAACCCGAACGGGCACCGAATGGAGCCTGATAGGATTTGGTGTCGCCGTCGAGATTGCACTCCATCACAATACGGGTGTCGGCCTTGAAGACATAGCCGGTGTTGATGTAAGGAAAGGTGGACATCGTGTTGTTTACAGCGATGTATTCAATTTCAGTGACACCGCCACCCGTCACTTTCAGGGTGCTCACTTCGGGATAGAGTCCGAACTCCTCATACTCGTTGAGGTTGTTCAGTGCATAGTACTTCCGGGCCGTTATGTCATAGACATAAGGTTCCGAACCTTCATACGAAGCCAGACTCTCAATAGGCGTGGCCTCGATCGTCGCGGCGCTTGCGGAGAGGAATACTCCCACTAAGCCGAGAAACAAAAGAAATAATTTCTTCATACTGATTGATTTATTATAAAATACTTAAAAAAAGAATTCTCAATTCGCAAAATTAACGAAATAAAACAAATCGGCCGAATTCTTTTTTAAGAAATAATTTGCGCGGGATTATTATTTCTTTACCAACTTATAATAGTTTCATTGGCAAAGAAGAAAAAAAACAGGCAGACAACCCCACTTATTACGGGCCGTCTGTCTGTTTTTACATGTTTGTAAGAAAGACTCTCTTGTTCTCTTACCTTTTCACCCCTTCACCTTTTCATTTAGTAATCGTTAAAAAAAATTGGTACGATTTTATCTCAGATTTTTAGACTATTTTCGTGTTGAGAAGAGGGAGCATAGCGGGCTATGTGACCGATGAACAGCACGAAAAGAGGCAAAAAGGTGAGGTATCGCATCCATAAAAAATAGGGTCCAAAATCGTACCAAGTTATTTTTT
>JAFSRY010000050.1 GCA_017445845.1 Prevotella sp. | reverse complement strand
TTTGCAATCGGCCTGCTGGCCATGCTGACCATGAGCGTCGGCACACAGGCACAAGACAAAGTGGACATCGTCCCGCAGCTGGAGAATACTGGATACCGTGCACCCCTCAACGGTGGCTATCTGCTGAAACTCCCCGTCGGACAGGTGCAGCCAAAAGGCTGGCTGCGCGAATATCTCGTACGTCAGAGCAAAGGACTCAATGGCGAGCTCGGCACCGTGTCGGCATGGCTCGACAAGAAGAACAACCAGTGGCTAAGCGATGCCGGCGACCACGGATGGGAGGAAGTGCCCTACTGGCTCCGCGGCTATTGCTCGCTGGCCTATATCCTCGACGATGAGGCCATGAAGAAGGAGGCACAGGTGTGGTTCGATGCCGTGCTGAAAAACCAGAAGGCCGATGGCTTCCTCGGACCGAAAAACACCTCTAACGGAAGGCCCGAGGTGTGGGCACAGATGATTATGCTCTGGGCACTGCAGACCTACTATGAATACAGCGGCGACCAGCGTGCACTGGATGCCATGACGCGCTATTGTAAGTGGGAGATGACGGTCGCCGATGAACAGTTCCTCGAAGACTACTGGGAGAACAAACGAGCCTCCGACAACGAGTGGAGTGTCATCTGGCTCTATAACAAAACCGGCAACCAGGAGCTGCTGCCCCTCATCGAGAAACTCCATCAGAACAGCTGCAACTGGCTCATGAAGAACGACCTGCCCAACTGGCACGGCGTCAATGTGGCACAGGGCTTCCGCGAACCAGCCACCTACTATGTGCTGACCGGCGAATACGAACACCTCGTCGCGGCCTACGACAACTACAACGAGATGCGACTGCGCTATGGACAGGTGCCGGGCGGAATGTATGGCGCCGACGAGAATGCCCGTTTGGGTTACGACGATCCACGACAGGGAGCCGAGACGTGCGCCCTTGTCGAACAGATGGCTTCCGACGAGATACTGATGTCTATCACCGGCGACCCGCAGTGGGCTGACCAATGCGAGGAAGTGGCATTCAATACCTTCACTGCAGCCCTCACGCCTGACATGCGGGCACTGCGCTATATCACATCGCCCAATATGACCGTCAGCGATGGAAAAAAACACGGTCCCAGCATCGACAACGACCTGCGAGGTATGCTCTCCATGAGTCCATTCAGCAGCCGGTGCTGCCAGCACAACCACGGCATGGGATGGCCTTATTATACAGAGAACCTCGTTATGGCAACACCCGACCACGGCCTCGCCGCCATGCTCTATGCCGCCAGCGAGACCACAACACAGGTGGCCGACGGAAAGACCGTCAAACTCATCGAAGAGACAAATTATCCTTTCGAAGAACATGTGAAGTTCACCGTCGAGGCGGAAGAAGATGTCAACTTCCCCCTCTACCTCCGCATACCGGCATGGGCAAAAAATGCCACCTTCTCGGTCAATGGTGAGAAACGCATGAACCCCACCGTTCCCGGACAGTACGTACGCATCGAACGCACCTGGAAGAAAGGTGACTTTATTGACTTGCAACTGCCCATGAGCATCACCACAAAGGTATGGTCGGCTAATAAGTCGAGTGTCAGCGTGAACTACGGGCCGCTGACCCTCTCCCTGAAGATTGACGAACGCTACAACCAGCGCGACAGCCGTGACCACGAAATCGTGCAGGACGACTCCCACTGGCAGGAGGGCGTTGACGCCTCTAAGTGGCCTGCCTATGAGATATTTGCTGAAAGCGACTGGAACTACGCCCTCTGTGTCGACGACCAGAATATGCCTGTCGACATCACAGTAGAGCGCAAGGCATGGCCTGCCGATAACTTCCCCTTCACCCTTGAGAACGTACCCCTGGTATTCAAGGCCAAAGGAAAAAAGATTCCCTCATGGGGCTTTGACAGCACCGGCATGACCGACACCCTGCCCTCTGTCTTCAAACCTCGTGCCGAAGAGATGGAAACCATCACCCTCGTACCCATGGGGGCTGCCCGTCTGCGCATCAGCGCCTTCCCCCGCGATACCGAAGCCACTACCGTCGACCCCGACTGCCAAGAGTAACAACTTCTTCCCATCGGCCGTCAGAAGAAATGATTTCCCTCTCTCGGTTCACAGGAAAAAATAGTGGTTGCCATGAAGAAATAGTGGTTGCCATGAAGAAATAGTGGTTGCCATGAAAAAATAGTGGTCGCCATGAAGAAATAGTGGTCGCCATGAAAAAATAGTGGTCGCCATGAAAAAATAGTGGTCGCCATGAAGAAATAGTGGTCGCCATGAAGAAATAGTGGTCGCCAGGAAGAAATATCTTCGCCGCCAAAGAGTGTGTGTTGCGGTTTCTCCGCAACAATCCTCCTCGTTTGTCGCGACATCATCGCACCCCCCAAAAAAACGGGCGAAAGGTTATCCCTTCCGCCCGTTTCTCTTGTTTATAAGTTTAAAAGTTAATGGGGTGTCATCATAAGTTTAAAAGTTAATGGGGTGTCATCATAAGTTTAAAAGTTAATGGGGTGTCATCATAAGTTTAAAAGTTAATGGGGTGTCATCATTTATTTTCGCCGCCAAAGAGTGTGTGTTGCGGTTTCTCCGCAACAGTCCTCCCAGTTTGTCGCGACATCATCTCGTCACCCGTTCCACCTGTTGCAGCAGCCATTCGTTCTGCTCAGCAATCGTCAGGTTGGAGTTGTCGAGCAACAGTGCGTCGTCGGCTTGTCGCAGTGGCGACACCTCGCGGTGGGAGTCTATAAAGTCGCGTTCCTGCACATTCCGCAGGATGTCGTCGTAGTCAGCAGGCATCCCTTTCTCTTGCAGCTCTTTATACCGGCGTTGCGCCCGTACCTCGGCGGATGCCGTGACAAAGATTTTCAGTTCCGCATTCGGGAACACCACCGTTCCGATGTCACGGCCGTCCATGACGATGCCACCTTCCTGGCCCATCGCCCGCTGTTGTGCCACCATCGCCTCGCGCACAAAGGGTAGGGTAGCGATGGGACTCACATGGTTCGACACCTCCAGGGTCCGGATCTCGTCCTCCACCTGTTCCCCGTTCAGATAGGTGTCGGGGCGTCCCGTCTCGGCATTGAACCGGAAGGTGATATGGATGTCTTCCATCGCCCGCTGCAACTCCTCTGTCCGGATGGCTCCATCGGCTTCAAACAGCTGGTGCCGCAGGGCATAAAGGGTTACGGCACGATACATCGCTCCCGTGTCCACATAGACATATCCCAGCCTACGGGCCAGGTCTTTGGCCATCGTACTCTTTCCGCACGACGAATGGCCGTCAATGGCAATCGTAATCTTCTTGTCTTTCATATCTTTTTTGTAACTTTTCTCATCCCGTTGGCACTCCTCCCCATCGGGGAGGGGCTTTATAGACTAAACGCAGTATTGATGACCACCGACGATGACGACACATGGTACTTACCGTAGGCCAGGTTAACCTTGAAGCGTTCCAGTTGCAGGCCGGCACCGAAAGACAGTCCGGCTCCATGACTGCTCTCGTCGTCGCCACTGCCGATGCGCATCTCGTGAGCCCGTCGGAAGTTATAGCCCATGCCCACCCAGATCTGCTTCGACAGGAGGAGGTCGACGGCTCCTACAAGGTGGTCGACAAACTTATAGTCGCCAAGGTGGTTCAGGTCGACAAGGGTGGCAGAGAAGCGCACTGGTGTTCCCGTCAGTCGCTTGCTCACACCTGCCTGAATGTCGATGGGCAGTCGTTCGAAGTCATCTTCATAAGCCGTCAGCTGACCGCCGAGGTTGCAGGCGACGGCCGACAGCGACCATCCGCGTTCCGGGTCGAAGTAGTTCAGCCCAATGTCCACGGCGACACCCACGGAATTATACTGTCCGATATACGACGTGACGAACTTCCCCGTGATACCGCCCGACAGGTGGTCGGTGAGCAGATACGAGAAGTAACCGGCCACGGCGATGTCCTTGGCTGAGAAGTCACCGGTCTGGCGTCCTTGCTCGTCCGTCTCCTTCATCGTACCGTAGTTGATATATTGTCCCGAGACTGCCACGGAGGCACGGGTGGAGAGCGAACGGTTGAAGGCGGCTCCTAACGTGTTAGCACCCTGCATGTAGTTCATGTAGGAGAGGTTCAGCGTCTTGTCGCTGACCGATGTGAGCAGGGCGGGGTTGCCGAAGATAAGGGCCGCGTCGTCGTCCGACAACGTGATGTTATCACCGCCGAGGGCAGCGGCATGGCCGCTCATCGGAAGGCGAAGAAAATTATACACCGTCTGACTCTCTTGCGCCCTCGTCAAGGTCGAAAAGAATGCTAAGAACAGTATAAAAAAGACTTTTTTCATCAATTTTCTATAAATTCTTGGGCAAAGTTAAGCATTTTTTCCTTGTTTTGCGCTACCTTTGCCGTAAATTTCTATAATAATAACGAAAAAAGAACGTTTTTAGTGTAGAGGGTTACTCTTTTTGAAATGAAGAAAGGCACTGACACGAACAACTTGGAGAACCGCCGGTGGGAGATGTACCTGCTGGGACTCGTCTTCTCGTTGTCTACGTTCTTCGTCCTCATGGAATACAACGCCCCGATGCCCGAAGACGAGGATGTGGCGATGCTCAACGACATCGTGAAAGACCTCGAACTGCTGCCTGCCCTCGAACAGGAACTGGTGCTCGAGTCGGTGGCACTGCCCGAGGAACCTGTCGTGACACCGAATATCAACATCGTCGATGAAGCAACGAACCCCCTCGACATCCTCGATGAACTCGCAGATGCCACCGAACAGGGACAGGAAACTGACAAGACCGATGAGCCCGAAGCGGCACCGGAACTGGCGGTCACCGATGCCGACGACCATCCCCTCGACATGCGCACCGTGCAGCAGCTGCCTGAGTTCCCGGGCGGTATGCTCTACTTCGTCAAGTGGTTCTCGAAAAACATCGTCTATCCCAAGACGGCACGCGAACAGAAGTTCGGCGGACGCATGGCGGCATCGTTCATCGTCAATGAAGACGGCACCGTCAGCGATCTCAAGATCCTCAACTCCTTCGACCCGCGCTTCGACCTGGTAGTACTCGGCGTACTGAAAAAAATGCCGAAGTGGACACCCGGCATCGACGAAGGCAAACCCTGCCGCACCATGATGGTCGTACCCTTAGTGTTTAATCCTTAACACATTTCTCATTCCTCATCGTTTTAAACCTCAAACCTCAAAGATATGAATATGCAGACACCCGAAGAACTCAGACTGTTGGTCAACAACTATTTCAAGCAGCTGCCCTACGAACGGCAGCCCCGGTCGCTCTACGACCCCATCCGCTATGTGCTCTCACTCGGTGGAAAAAGACTCCGTCCCGTGCTCATGCTCATGGCATATAATATGTATCGGGAACATCCTGAGACCATCATCGAACAGGCCATCGGGTTGGAAACCTATCATAATTATACGTTACTTCACGACGACCTCATGGACAATGCACCCATGCGGCGCGGACAGCCAACCGTACACCTGAAATGGGATGCCAACACCGCTATCCTCTCCGGCGACGCGATGTTCGTCCTGGCTTATCAGCACATGGCCAACGGCTTGAAAGAGAAACTGCCCGAAGTCATCAGCCTCTTCACCGAGACTGCCCTCGGCATCGGCGACGGTCAGCAGTTCGATATGGACTTCGAACAGCGCAATGATGTGTGCGAAGATGAATATATAGAGATGATACGTCTCAAGACCAGCATCCTCTTGGCGTGTGCGTTGAAGATGGGTGCCATCCTCGCCGATGCCCCACAGGCCGACGCCGACAACCTATACCGTTTCGGTGAACATATCGGTCTGGCATTCCAGCTGCAGGACGACTACCTCGATGTTTATGGTGACCCGAAAGTCTTCGGAAAAGCCATCGGCGGCGATATTCTGGAAGGCAAGAAAACCTTCATGCTCATAAATGCCCTTGCCCATGCTGATGAAGCACAGCGGAAGACCCTCGAACAGTGGCTGGAGCGGTCACCGCGTGAGGGCACTCCCGAGGCACAGGAGAAGATACAGGCCGTCACCAGCCTCTACAACCAGATCGGTATCGATCGCATGGCACAGGAGAAGATAGCCTGGTATTTTGAGCAGAGCCGCCAGTATATCGAGGCTGTACAGCTCCCCGCCGAACGCAAGCGGTTCCTCATCGACTATGCCCAGCAAATGATGCAACGCAGCTATTAAACCCTCATTTCTCATTAAATGATAGATACCCACGCACATCTCGACGGCGAAGAGTTTGCCAATGACCTACCCGATGTCATCCAAAGGGCCAGGGAGGCAGGAGTGGAAAAGGTCTTCCTGCCAGCCATCGACCTCGCCACATCCCGTCGTATCCTTGACCTCAGTGCCTGCCATCCCGGTTTCTTCTATCCCATGGCAGGCCTGCACCCTGAAGAAGTCAAGGCCGACTGGAAGCAGCAGCTCGCAGCAATCCGTCAGCTCATCACCGGTGACCTCCAGCACCAACCCTCCACCCTCATAGCCGTTGGTGAGGTCGGCCTCGACTATTATTGGAGCCGCGAATACGAACACGAACAGCTGGAAGCCTTCGAACAGCAGGTGCAATGGTCCATCGAGACACGGCTGCCCCTGATGATACACTGTCGGAAAGCACAGAACGAGATGGTGCGCCTCCTCAGACGTTATGAGCGGGAGCTGCCCGGAGGTGTCTTCCATTGTTTCACTGGCAACGAACACGAGGCCCTTGAACTGTTAGAGTTCCCGCAGTTCATCCTTGGCATCGGTGGTGTCCTCACCTTCAAGAAAAGCCATCTGCCCGAAGTCCTCCCCGCTGTTGTCCCCCTCGACCGCATCGTCCTCGAGACCGACAGTCCCTATATGGCACCCGTTCCCCATAGAGGGGAGCGCAACGAGAGCAGCTTCGTCACCCTTGTCGCCCAGCGGCTCGCCGAAGCCTATGGCGTCACCATCGAGGACGTAGACCGCCATACCACCGCCACCGCCCATCGCTTGTTCCTGAATGAGGAAAGAAAAATGAGGAGAAAAGAGAAATAGAAAAAGGAAAAACGGAGAAGAGGGTAAAGAAAAAAAAAGGAAAAACGAGGCATCGCTGTTAGTTCCTTCGTTTTTCCTTTTATCCAGAGAGTATGTGCCGCGCTCTTACTGCGGCATTCTCTTAGTTCACTTCCCTTTTTCACTCTTTTTCTCTTAAAGAAATATAAATGTTTATATCGATTCTCTTTTTTTCAAAAGAAAAGTACTAAATTTGCAGTCCGAAAAATGAAGCCACGTCATTTTTGCGTTTTATCAGGAGAGATGCTCGAGTGGCTGAAGAGGCACGCCTGGAAAGCGTGTATACCCCTAAAGGGTATCCCGGGTTCGAATCCCGGTCTCTCCGCTTGGTAGGCCCCATGTAGTATGTAGTTTTTTGGGGGAGGCTTACATATCAAATTGAAAAACAGAGGGTTATAAAGCCTTTTGTCCTCGGTAAAAACTGTAAATGTACCGAGTATTCTCATTCTCTTATATCTTCTGCCACTGCTCCCTGCGGTTTTCTGCAGGTTTTCTTCTCATTTCTTGCTTTGACATAGCGTCCGTCTCGTATGCCGCGATTGTATCGCAGCCATCACTCCCATTGGTTCTTCCTCCTATACTGTTCCGTCATTTCCAGAAGTTTTCTAAACTTCTC
>JAFSRY010000049.1 GCA_017445845.1 Prevotella sp. | reverse complement strand
TGATACTTAAAAAAACGTAAATAGATAACCAAAATTTGTTCAGATGGAAAAGAAAAAGGAGTTGCGATTTCTCGTAACTCCTTGATTTTTAAGGCGCTTCAGGATGGGCTTGAACCAACGACCCCCTGATTAACAGTCAGGTGCTCTAACCAACTGAGCTACTGAAGCAGCATTTTCTTGAATGCGGATGCAAAGGTACGATGTTTTTTTGAAACTACCAAACTTTTTTGGAACTTTTTTTTATTTTTGTTGAAAAAAAGTTGTTTTTTCGTTTGGTAGCTTGGTGGTTTGGTAGACAATCTACCAATCGACTAAGGTGTCAGGAGCTGTTGATATCGGTTGTGGTCGTTGAGGATGTTGACGGCTTCTTCCATCTGTCTGTCGTGGCGGATGGAGTATTCGATGATGCCCGCCTGTCGGTAATATTCGGAGAGGATTTCCTGTGCAAGGTGTATCTTCAGTTCTTTGCGGTTGTGGTCGAGGTCACGTTTCAGGTTGTGGGTGAGTTTGGCTTTGAGGGCGTCGAGTTCGGCCTTGGCATCTTCGTAGTAGCCTTCGAAACGGATGATTTTCTCGAGGTCGGCGATGAACTTCTCACTTTGCCGGTCGTATTTGAAGCCACTCTTAAGAACGCGCTGCTTGAACTCGTCGAAGTCTTGGTCGGAGAGTTCAAAGGATGCCGGTGCAGGGATGGTGGGGTGTTTGGCTACATAGTCGACGACGTAGTTGAGTACGCATTCTGTGGAGTCGCCGAGGGTGAGGTAGGCGGTGAGGTTCGACATGGTGTCGGGCTTGATTTCTACATCAGGCTTGATGCCGCCGCCGTCGCGCACGGTTCTGCCGTGAAGGGTTTTGAACTCGCGTGTGAGTGAGTCGGCAACGTGCTCGACGTATCCTCCCTTTGAGTGTTTATAGTTGATGGCTTGTATGCATCTTCCGCTGGGGATGTAGTATTTGCCGACGGTATACATGAGTGATCCGTTGTAGGGCATGTCGACGGAAGTCTGCACAAGTCCTTTTCCGTAGGTTCGTGTGCCGAGAATAACGGCTCTGTCGAGGTCTTGCAGGGCTCCGCTGGTGATTTCGCTGGCCGATGCGGTGTTGTCGTTGACGAGGACGACGAGTGGCATGATGCTGTCGACGGGTTCGACGGTGGTACGGTAGTCTTTCTTCGATTGTTGTCCTTTTCCTCGGTTGGAGACAACAAGTTGGTCTTTGGGTACGAAGATGTTGACGAGTGACACGGCTTCGCTTTCGAGTCCTCCTCCGTTGTTTCGCAGGTCTATTACGAGTTGTTTCATTCCTTTTTTCTTCAGGTCGACGACGGCTCGCCGGATGTCTCGTGCGCAGTCTTCAACGAATTGTGACAGGCATATATATCCGGTTTTGTCGTCATACATTCCGTAATAGGGCACGGCAGGCTGTTGTATGGCTCTTCGGGTTATCTTCATCTTCAGGTTTTTTCCCGTCGAAGGTCTTTTTACTTTGAGCAGGAATGAGGTGCCGGCTTCTCCGCGTAGGTGGCTGCTGACGAAGTCGGATGTCTTGTCGACCATTGACGTGTCGTCGATGGCGAGGATGATGTCACCTTTTTTGAGTCCTGCCTCAGCCGCCGGCATATTAGCCTGTGGCTCGTCGATGATGATGCGGTCGATGAGGAGGTTTTTGCGGATGAGCGCTCCGATGCCGGCATATTTTCCTGTGACTCGGTATCTCATCTCCTGTTGGTCTTCCGAAGAATAATAGGTGGTGTATGGGTCGAGTGATTTGAGCATTGCGTTGATGCCGGTTCCGATGGTCTCGCCGGCATCGAGAGAGTCGACGTACAGCATGTCGAGTGCTTTATAGATGGCGTTGAAGGCATCGAGGTTCTTTGCCACATTGATGTTGTGACTGTCTTGTGGCTGTGCGGATGCGGTGAGTGTCGCCAGTGGCGATAATGCAAGGATGAAAAGAAGTGAAAGTATCTTCATCTGTTTGCTGTTGTTCATCATCTTATTCTGCTTGTTTATTGATTTGAGCGCAAAATTACAATAAATTTTCGAAATACCGAAATTTTTTGAATGAGGATTGAGGAATGTGTGATTTTGGTTTTTCGCAAACGTTTGCGTAAAAAAATGATGAAATGTTTTTGTCATTGTTCATTTTTTTTGTAATTTTGGGCACTAAAAGAGGCTAGCAGATGAGTAATCAGAGCTGACAGATTAGAGGATTGATGATAAAAACACTCTATAGGCAAATCGGCCAATACAAGATGGCATCGCTACTGACCCCATTGTTTATTGCATTGGAGGTTGTGGCCGATGTGCTCATCCCTTATGTCACGGCCATGCTTATCGACCGCGGCATCTCGGCGGGCAATATGGAGAATGTCTACCGTTATGGTGTGTTGATGTTGGGATTAGCCTTTGTGAGTCTGATGCTTGGCATTTTGGCGGGTCGTTTTTCGGCTTATGCTTCTACGGGCTTTGCCTCAAACCTTCGTAAGGCGATGTATCGCAACATCCAGACCTTTTCTTTCAGTGACATCGACAAGTTTTCGACCAGTGGCTTGGTGACGCGCATGACGACTGACGTCAACAATCTTCAGAATGCCTATCAGCAGATCCTCCGTGTGACCGTCCGTGCGCCCTTCCGCCTGTTGCTCTCCATCGGCATGTGTCTGCTGATTGATGCTCGTCTGTCGTTCATTTTCATTGTGGCAATGGTAGTATTGTCTTTCTCCCTCTACCATATTATCACTCGTGTGGCCCGTCTGTTTGTCCAGGTTTTCGAACGATACGACGCCTTAAACCTTCGTGTTCAGGAGAATGTGCAGGCCATCCGTGTGGTGAAGTCGTTTGTTCGTGAGAAGTATGAGAGCGAACGATTTGCGTCAGCCGCCGAGGGACTCTATAAACTCTATGTAAAGGCCGAGAGTCTGATGGCACTGAACCATCCCATCATGAACATGGTGGTCTACGGTTGCATCATCGCTTTGTCGTGGTGGGGAGCCCATTTCATTGTCGGCGGCAGCTTGACGACTGGTGAGCTGACTTCTTTGTTTACCTATGTCATGTCCATCCTTCAGGCCCTGATGATGCTGTCGATGATTTTTGTCATGTTGACACAGAGTGCGGCCTCGGCCCGTCGTGTGGCAGAAGTCATCGACGAGCGTGCTGACATCCAAAATCCTGAGCATCCGGTGATGACCGTCAGCGACGGCAGCATAGTGTTCCGAGGTGTCCGCTTCGACTATGGAAAGCCTGTCGAGGGACAGTCGCGCCGGTCGGCACTTTACGACATTAATTTCCGCATAGCGAGTGGTGAGACCATCGGTGTCATCGGTGGTACCGGTTCGGGTAAGTCGACCATTGTCAACCTTATCTCCCGTCTTTATGATGTGTGTGAAGGAGCGGTCATGGTGGGTGGCCATGATGTCCGCGATTATGACCTTGAGCAGTTGCGTTCGGCTGTTGCCGTGGTGCTCCAGCAGAACACCCTTTTCTCAGGCACCATCCTCGACAATCTCCGCTGGGGCCGTGCCGATGCCAGCGAGGAAGAATGTCGCGAGGCTTGCCGCATTGCCTGTGCGGATGAATTTATCGAGGAGATGCCCGAAGGCTATCATACCCATATCGAGCAGGGTGGTACCAATGTCTCCGGCGGGCAGAAGCAGCGTCTCTGCATCGCCCGTGCACTGTTGAAGCATCCGCAGATATTGGTTCTCGACGATTCTACATCCGCCTGCGACACCGCCACCGATGCCAAAATACAGCGAGCTTTCCGCGAACAGCTGCCCACGATGACGAAGATTATCATCGCCCAGCGCATCTCCAGCGTCAGCCGTTGCGACCGCATCATCGTCATGGACAAGGGCTGCATCACGGGCTACGACACCCACGAGCGACTGTTGGAGACCAACCAGCTCTATCGCGAGATTTATGAATTGCAGACTCAGGCGCAAGGCGACTTCGATGCTCATCAGCAAGGAAAGGAGGTGGCCAATGGCTAAGAACATGGGTTTCGGTCCTCGTGGCGAGCGTGCTCAGGCTGGCTTTCAGAAGGCAACGAAGGAACAGCGTGCTGTTCTGTTGCGTCTGATGTCTATTGTCTGGAAAGACTATAAGTGGTTTATCCTCATCGTTCTGGGCTGTATCCTTGTCTCGTCGGTCACTTCTTTGGCCTCGACGCTGTTCACCAAGACTCTCATCGACGACTATGTCATTCCTCTGACACAAGCCGACAATCCCAACTACAACTCCCTTTGGCAGACTCTCTACAAGCTGGGCCTCGTGCTTCTGGCCGGAGTGATTTGTTCATATACCTATAACCGGCTGATGATCTACGTCAGTCAGGGCACCATGCTCCGCCTGCGCAAGCTCATTTTCGAGCGCATGGAGAAGTTGCCCATCAGCTATTTCGATACCCACTCTCATGGCGAACTGATGTCGGTCTATACGAACGATGTCGACTCCCTCAGACAGATGATTTCCACGGCCATGGCGCAGGTGTTCAACTCACTGATTACGATTGTCGTGACGTTCACCTCGATGGTGGTGCTCAGCTTACCGCTCACCATTGTCGGTGTGACGATGGCTGTCGTGATGATGGTGACTACGACGAAGCTTGGCACCTGGTCGCGCGGCTATTTCAAGACGCAGCAGGAGTCATTGGCGCGTGTCAACGGGTTCATAGAAGAGATGATGACGGGGCAGAAAGTGGTGAAAGTGTTCTGTCACGAACAGCAGGCCATCCGCGATTTCGAGCAGATTAACGAGCAATTGCGCTCATCGGCCTATAATGCCAACAAGATTGCCAACATCGTCATGCCAGTCAACGGCAACCTTGGCAATCTGGCGTATGTCCTCATCGGAGTCGTCGGCGCCACCATTGCGCTGAACGACTTTTCGCTTTTCTCCGTTCACTTCTCTCTGTCGCTCGGCACTCTGGTCAGCTTCCTTCAGTTGAACAAGAGTTTCACCCAGCCCATCACACATGTCAGTCAACAGATCAATTCCGTACTCAATGCCTCGGTCGGAGCCGAGCGTGTGTTCCGCCTGATGGATGCCGAGCCGGAGAAAGATGAGGGCACTACAGTCCTTGACCATCCGTTGGGCGACGTTGACTTCCGCAATGTCGACTTCAGCTATGTGGAAGGCAAGCAGGTGCTCTTCGACATCGACATCAACACGAACCCGGGTCAGAAAATAGCTTTCGTCGGTGGAACGGGAGCCGGAAAGACCACCGTCATCAATCTCATCAACCGTTTCTACGACATTCAGCACGGGCAGATACTCTACGACGGCATCCCCATTGCCGACATCCGCAAGGACTCGTTGCGGCGTTCGATGGGAGTGGTCTTGCAGGAGACGCGCCTCTTCTCCGACACGGTTATGGAGAACATCCGCTATGGGCACCTCGATGCCACCGACGAAGAGTGCATGGAGGCTGCCCGTAGGGTAGGGGCCGACGACTTCATCCGCCGTCTGGCCCAAGGCTATCAGACCGTTCTCACGGGCGACGGCGGCAACCTTTCTCAAGGCGAACGTCAGCTGTTGGCCATTGCCCGAACGGCTGTCTCCAATCCGCCGGTCCTCGTGCTCGATGAAGCCACGTCGTCCGTCGATACTCACACCGAGCAACTCGTCCAGCGAGGCATGGACTCCCTCATGACGGGGCGCACCTCGTTTGTCATCGCCCACCGTCTGTCCACCGTTCGCAATGCCGACCAGATTATCGTCTTGGAGCGCGGCCGGATCATCGAGCACGGCACCCACGAAGAACTCATTGATAAAAAAGGAAAATACTACCAATTATATACAGGAAATGAAATCTAAGATTATCACCCTTGGCGAAATCATGCTTCGCCTCTCGCCCCCACGTCGGCAGCGCTTCGTGCAGGCCACACGGTTCGATGTCGTCTATGGCGGTGGCGAGGCCAATGTCGCAGTCAGCCTGGCCAACTACGGGCACTACTCACACTTCGTTAGTAAGCTCCCACAGAACGAAATCGGCCAGGCCGCCGTGAACTCGCTGCGGCAGTATGGTGTCGACACACAATATATTGTGCGTGGAGGCGACCGCATCGGCATCTATTATCTGGAATCCGGTTCGGCCATGCGTCCCTCAAAGGTCATCTACGACCGTGCCCACTCCGCCATTGCCGAAGCCCAAGTCGACGACTTCGATTTCGACCAGATCATGCAGGATGCCCGTTGGTTCCACTGGACGGGCATCACTCCGGCCATCAGTGATTGTGCAGCCCAGTTGGTGAAGGCAGCCTGTGAGGCGGCTCGGAGGCATGGTGTCACCGTTTCGTGCGACCTTAACTTCCGCAAGAAACTGTGGACCTCAGAGAAGGCCCGGCAAGTCATGCGCCCGCTGATGCAGTATGTCGATGTGTGTATCGGCAACGAAGAAGATGCCAAGCTGTGCCTGGGCTTCGCGCCGGAAGCCGATGTGGAGGGCGGACAGACCGCTGCCGAGGGATACAAGGACATCTTCCGCGGCATGGTCGAGACGTTTGGCTTCAAATATGTCGCCTCCACCTTGCGAGAGTCGTTCTCAGCCTCTCACAACGGATGGAAAGCTCTCATCTACGACGGAACGGACTTTTACGAGAGCCGCCGTTACGACATCCAACCCATTGTCGACCGCGTCGGTGGTGGCGATGCCTTCGCCGCCGGACTCATCCACGGGCTGCTCACCTATGAGACGCAAGCCGAGGCCCTGGAATTTGCCGTGGCAGCCTCGGCCCTGAAGCACACCGTTGAGGGCGATGTCAACCAGGTGTCAGTCAACGAAGTAGAAACCCTCATGGCCGGCGACGGGTCCGGTCGTGTACAACGATAATAATATGATGAACAATCTTTTTGATATAACAGGAAAAGTGGTCGTGATGACTGGCGCTACTGGCGTTCTCGGTACGGCTATCTCGAAATATCTCGCTCGTCAGGGTGCCCGCATGGTGGTGCTCGGACGTAACAGCGACAAAGGCAATGCCATTGTCGCCGAAATCAAGGCGGCAGGCGGCGAGGCAATGTTCCTCACGACCGACGTCCTCAACCGTGATGTGTTGGAGCAGAACCTGAAAGACATCCTTGCAGCCTATGGCACCGTCGACGTGCTCTTGAATGCTGCAGGCGGCAATATGCCTGGCGCAACGATTCCGCCCGACAAAACCTTCTTTGACCTCAGCACCGAAGCCATCGGGCAGGTAATGGAGCTCAACCTCGTTGGCACCATCCTGCCCACGCAGGTCTTCCTGCGGCCCATGGCCGAGAAGAAGAGTGGTGTCGTGGTCAACTTCTCTTCAATGTCGGCATTCCGACCGTTGACACGCGTGGCTGGCTATGGTGTCGCCAAGGCTGGCGTGAGCAACTTCACGGCCTACATGGCAACGGAGGTGGCGAAGAAGTTCTCGCCCGAAATCCGTGTCAATGCCATTGCTCCGGGTTTCTTCCTGACTGAACAGAACCGCACGTTGCTGACCCATCCCGACGGCACGTTTACCGAGCGGGGCCACGACATCATCCGTCAGACCCCGATGGGTCGCATGGGCGAACCCGAGGAACTTTGCGGTACCATTCACTACCTCATCAGTCCTGCCTCGCGCTTTGTCACAGGAACCGTAGCCGTTGTCGATGGCGGTTTCAATGTATTCTCGATATAATCAACGAAGAAAACGCAATAGCGTCATAACAACAATTGTAATAACAATCTTTACAACATGATATTATGTAAGCAGAGTTTCCGTTGGTATGGTCCTGACGACCCGGTGTCGCTGCAGGACATCCGGCAGGCTGGAGCCGAAGGTGTTGTGACAGCCCTTCACCATGTGCCAAACGGCGAGGTGTGGACGGTAGACGAAATCATGAAGCGCAAGCAGATGATTGAGGCAGCCGGGCTGGTGTGGTCGGCGGTAGAGAGTGTGCCGGTGCACGAACATATCAAGACGCAGACGGGCGACTTCCAGCATTACATCGACAACTACAAGGAGTCGCTGCGAAACCTCGGACGCTGTGGTATTCGTGTCGTCACTTATAACTTCATGCCCGTGCTCGACTGGACACGCACCGACCTGGCCTACGAAATGCCTGACGGTAGCCGTGCCCTGCGATTCGAACGAGCCGCCTTCATGGCCTTCGACCTCTTCATCTTGAAGCGACCCGGTGCCGAAAAAGACTATACCGAAGCAGAGATAGAACAGGCCCGCCGCCGCTATGAGCAGATGGATGAGGCCGAACGACAGCTCATCACACGCAACATGATTGCCGGACTGCCTGGGTCGGAAGAGAGTTTCACACTCGACCAGTTCCAACTTGAACTCGACCGCTATCAAGGCATTGATGCCGATCGCTTACGCGCGTACCTTATATATTTCTTAAAGGAAGTATGCCCCGTGGCCGAAGAGGCTGGTGTCCGGTTGGTCATTCATCCCGACGACCCGCCGATGTCCATTCTCGGACTGCCGCGCATCCTGTCGACAGCCGATGACTTCCAATGTCTTATCGATGCCGTGCCGAGTAAGGCCAACGGCCTGTGCCTCTGCACAGGTTCTTTGGGTGTCCGTGCCGACAACGACCTGCCAGCCATGATGCGCCGCTTTGCCGACCGCATCGACTTCGTCCACCTTCGCAGCACCCAGCGCGACAGTGAGGGTAACTTCTACGAAGCCAACCATCTTGAGGGCGATGTGCCGATGGTAGAGGTGATGAAGGCTTTCCTTGAAATTCAGCAGCAGCGCGGTGAACGTATTGTCATGCGTCCCGACCACGGTCATCAGATGATTGACGACTTGAAGAAAAAGACCAATCCCGGCTATTCCTGCATCGGCCGCCTGCGCGGACTGGCTGAACTGCGCGGACTGGAGTTGGGACTGGCAAGTAATAATGAGTAATTAGAAATGAGTAAGTTTGACAAAATAGCAGTAATGCAAAAAATGGCGGCGACCCGTATGGTGCCCGTGTTCTATCATGCCGATGCCGAAGTGACACGGCAGGTGGTGCGCGCCTGCTACGATGGCGGTGTTCGTGCCTTTGAGTTTACCAATCGTGGCGACATGGCGCATGAGGTGTTTGCCGAAGTAATCAAGTTTGTCCGCAGCGAATGTCCGGAACTGGCTTTAGGTGTCGGCTCCGTTGTCGATGCCCCTACGGCAGCCCTGTATCTGCAGATGGGTGCCGACTTTGTGGTGGGCCCGCTGTTGAACGAAGAGGTGGCGCGCGTGTGCAACCGTCGATGCGTGTCCTATACGCCTGGTTGCGGAACCGTCAGCGAGGTCGGCAGGGCTCAAGAGCTGGGCTGTGACCTGATAAAAGTCTTCCCGGGCGATGTGCTCGGCCCGAAGTTTGTGAAGGGCATCATGGCCCCGATGCCGTGGACAAAGCTCATGGTGACGGGTGGCGTGGAACCAACAGAAGAAAACCTGCTGGCATGGCGAAACGCCGGCGTCTACTGTGTCGGAATGGGCTCGAAGCTATTCCCCAAGGAACGCATCGCTGCCCACGACTGGGTCTATATCAGTGAACAGTGCAAGAAATCTATTAACATCCTAAATTCATAGGTATGAAGAATTTCATGGACGAAGACTTCCTGTTGCAATCGGCAACGGCCAGGCAGCTTTATCACGACCATGCCAAAGGGCTGCCCATCATCGACTACCATTGTCATCTCTGTCCGAAAGAGGTGGCTGACGACCACCGCTTCCGCTCCATCACGGAGTTGTGGCTGGGTGGCGACCATTATAAGTGGCGTGCCCTCAGGGCCAATGGGGTTGACGAACACTTTATCACCGGCGACGCTTCCGACTGGGAGAAGTTTGAGAAATGGGCAGAGACCATTCCTTATACCATGCGTAATCCACTCTACCATTGGACCCATCTGGAACTGCGTACCGCCTTTGGTATCGACAAGATTTTAAACCCGCAGACCGCCCGCGACATCTACGACGAATGTAACGAGAAACTGAAGTCAGAGGAGTTCTCGGCCCGGGGCCTGATGAAACACTATCATGTCGAAGTCGTCTGTACCACCGACGACCCCGTCGACACGCTGGAGTATCACCGCCAATATGCTGCCGACAGTACTAACTCGTCAACTGAAATCAAGATGCTTCCGGCTTGGCGACCCGACAAGGCAATGGCTATCGAGAACCCTAAGGCTTATCAGGATTATATTGCAAAGCTCTCTGCCGTCAGTGGTTTTGAGATAAAGACCTATCAGGACTTGATAGAGGCACTCGCCATTCGCCATGACTTTTTTGCCGAGTCAGGATGTAGCCTCTCCGACCATGGCATTGACCGCTTCTATGCCGATTGTTATCATCCGCAAGACCCTTGCGACATCTTCGACCGCGTGATGAACGGCGAGCAGCCCGACCGGGAAGACATCAGTCTGTTCCGTTCAGCGTTGCTCTATGAACTGGCCGTGATGGATGCTGAGGCTGGGTGGGTGCAGCAGTATCACTATGGCCCCCTCCGCAACAACAATACGAAGATGTTCCAGCGGTTAGGTCCCGACACCGGTTATGACTCTATGGGCGATGCCGACACAGCCCTGCCGATGGCTCGTTTCTTCGATAGCCTCGAGCAGGAGGGACATCTGGCAAAGACCATCATCTATAACATTAATCCAAAGGACAACGACATGGTGGCCACGATGATTGGTAACTTCCAGGATGGTTCCGTGCCAGGCAAGATGCAGTGGGGGAGTGGATGGTGGTTCAACGACCAGAAAGACGGTATCGAAAAGCAACTGAACATTCTTTCGCTGCATGGATTGCTGAGTCGTTTTGTCGGAATGTTGACCGACTCACGCTCGTTCCTCTCTTATCCCCGCCATGAGTACTTCCGCCGCATCCTTTGCAATGTCATCGGAAACGATGTCGAGCAAGGGCTGCTGCCACAGTCGGAGATGCCGCGCATTGCCCAGATGGTAGAGGATATTTGCTACTATAACGCTCAACGGTATTTTAACTTCTGAACAGAATGGAAAAGACAATAGCTCAACAGCGAATGACGAACTTCCGATGGGTTATCTGCGGCATGTTGTTCCTGGCTACTACCGTGAACTACATGGACCGGCAGGTGCTGTCGCTGACGTGGAAAGACTTCATAGCCCCGGAGTTCCATTGGAGCAATGCCAACTATGGCGATGTGGCGGGCGTGTTTGCCCTGGTCTATGCCATTGCGAACCTTTTTGCCGGCCGGTTCGTCGACTGGCTTGGAACAAAGAAAGGCTACCTCTGGGCCATCGGCATCTGGTCGGCCGGTGCCTGCCTTCATGCCCTTTGCGGTTGGGCCACCCGCCAATGGGTCGGAATCGACAGCATGGCACAGATGGTCGATGCAACAGGTATGCTGGCGTCGTCGGTAGCGATGGTGAGCGTCTACTTCTTCATGGCGGCCCGCATCGTGTTGGCCGTCGGTGAGGCCGGCAACTTCCCTTCGGCAGTGAAGGTGACGGCAGAGTACTTTCCGAAGCGCGACCGCGGCTATGCCACTGCCATCTTCAATGCCGGCTCTACTGTCGGTGCGATGATTGCTCCGTTGTGCATCCCCTCGCTGGCGCGTTTCTTCAAGGACCACGGTGTGGGCAACGGCTGGGAGATGGCTTTCCTGATTATCGGTGGACTGGGCTTTCTGTGGATGGGTCTGTGGCTGTTCATCTATAAGCCGATGAAGGAGAACCGCCGTGTGAACGATGCCGAGCGGGATTATATCTTGCAAGACGATGCCTCGGCCGGTGATTCTTCCGTGGGCACCACCCAAGCCGACGAAGGGCGGAAACTGTCGTTGAAGGAATGTCTGAAACTGCGCCAGACCTGGGCCATTGTGTTGGGAAAATTCTTCAGCGATGGTGTCTGGTGGTTCCTGTTGTTTTGGACACCAGCCTATATCAGCGATGTCTACGGTTACACCAGTGATACGCCGATGGCACAGATGCTGATGTTTGTCCTCTATGCCATCACCATGCTGGCCCTCTTCGGAGGCAAACTGCCGACAATCATCATCAATCACACCCAGAAACATGCCTATACCTGCAGGATGCAGGCGATGTTTATCTTCGCCCTCGTTCCGCTGTTGGGCCTGCTGGCCCAACCGTTAGGAAGGTATTCATGTTGGATTACCATCGTCATCATCGGTCTTGTCGGAGCCGCCCACCAGTCGTGGTCGGCCAATCTCTTTTCCGTCGGCAGTGACCTGTTCCCCAAGAGTACCGTCGCCACCATCACAGGCATCAACGGCATGGCTGGCGGCATCAGTTCGTTCCTCATCAATGTAGGGTCGGGCCGGTTGCTCGATTATGTCGACAAGGCAAAGACCGTCTTTCTGGGATTCCAAGGTAAGGAGGCCGGCTACTTCCTCATCTTCTGCTTCTGTTCCGTTGCCTACCTGATAGCATGGACCATCATGAAAGTGTTGGTGCCGCGCTACAACCCCGTCAGATAATTAAACCTTAAATCACTAATATTAATAATGAACGAAAATCAAATAAACCGCCGTGAATTTCTTCGTGACCTTGGAATGTTGGGAGCCGGAGTGCTGGCAGCCACCAGTCCTTGGCTGAAGACGTTTGCCGATGTGAACGAAACCGCAAAGGAGCGCGTGAAACTCGGAATGATTGGCCCGGGGTCGCGTGGACAGTTCCTGCTGGGCTTCCTTTCACAAAATCCCAAGGCCGATATCGTTGCCTTTGCCGACCCCTATCAGCCTTCCATTGATGCCGCTCTGTCCATCGTGCCGACGGCAAAGGTCTATCATGACTATAAGAAGCTGTTGGAAGACAAGGCTATTGAGGCAGTGGTCGTCGCCACACCATTGGCTACCCACTATCAGATTGTCATGGATGCCTTCGATGCAGGCAAGCATGTCTATTGTGAGAAGACCATCGGATACACCATGGAGCAGTGCTTCAATATGTATCAGAAGCATTTGGAGACAGGACTTCTCTTCTTCACCGGGCAGCAGCGTCTCTTTGACCCACGCTATATCAAGGCCATGGAGATGGTCCATCAGGGCATCTTTGGCGAAATCACTGCCGTTCATGCCTTCTGGAACCGTAATGGCGACTGGCGCCGCGACGTTCCCCAAAAAGACTTGGAACGTTACATCAACTGGCGCCTTTACAAAGATTCGTCGAAAGGACTGATGACCGAGCTGGCCTGCCATCAGTTGCAGGTCGGCACCTGGGCATTGGGAAGACTGCCGCAGAAGGTCATGGGTCATGGTGCCATCACCTATTGGAAGGACGGCCGTGAAGTTTACGACAACATCAACACCATCTATGTCTTCGAAGACGGAAAGAAGCTGACTTGGGGTTCCGATATCGCCAATAAGTTCTATGGGCTGGAAGAGCAAATCCTTGGCAGCAAGGGTACTGTTGAGCCCGAACGAGGCCGCTATTACTTTGAGGACACCGACTTGGCTCCGGCTCCTGCTTTCCTGCAGATGCTGAACGACTGGGATGCCAAGCTCTTCGGCGCCAAGGCCTTTGCCGGTACCTCGTGGGCTGCCGAGACAGGAAGCACCAACCGGGGTGAGCTCATCTTAGGCAAGGAACCCGACAACGATGGCACGTCACTGCTGACCGAAGCCTTCGTTGAGGCTTGTATTACAGGAAAGCAACCCGACCGCATTGCCGAAGAAGGCTATTATGCCTCGCTGCTCTGCCTGTGGGGTCACGAAGCCTTGGAACGTGAGGAAATCATCAACTTCCCCACTGAGTATCAGATAGACTATGATGTCTATGGAACCAAGAAGCAATCTCCAAACATCTAATTCCCTATGAAAGATATCATCATTACCCGCCGACGTCAGCGCACAGAAATCCTTACCCTGCTTGTGTGCTTTGTCATAGCCTTTGGGCTTAACGTATATGCTATCATAGCCTATGGAGGCCAGTGGAGCGAACTCTTCTGGTCGTTAGGCTTTGTCATTGCGACGACAGCTTTCCTCTATGCTGTTTGGACCCTCTTGCGTCTGATTTGCTATGGCTGTCTTAAATTAGTAAAGAAGAAATAATGAAACGGACCATCATCATCTCTTTGCTGGCGGTGCTTGTCTTGGCTGCCTGCCAGCAGCGGTCTCATTGGGTAGCCCCTGCCCACGAGGCCAAGAATTCCATATATCATTGGAAGACGACTTATAATCCTACGGCCCATGAGCTGCAGTTTTTGAAGGAACATCAAGTGGGGCGGATGTATATGAAGTTCTTCGATGTCAGCGTTGAATACGACTATCTGCATGATGACGGGCAGGTAGTGCCCATTGCCACGACCGTTTTCAGGCAACAGCCCGATACGACGATGGAGATAGTGCCTGTGGTCTTTATCACGGTGCAGGCCATGGAGAGGATGGACACGCTGCAGAGTGTCATTGTCCGAAAGCTGATCCGGAGAGTAGAAGCCATGTGTAAGGCCAATCATATCCAGAACGTTCATGAGGTGCAGCTCGACTGCGACTGGACTGAGTCGACGCAAAAGGCCTTCTATGACTTCTGCCGTGTCGTCGGCGACTCGTTGCATCAGCGCGGACTGGCCTTGAGTTCCACCATCCGACTCCATCAGCTTCGACAGTCGCCGCCGCCCGTCGACCGAGGTGTCTTGATGGTCTATAACACAGGTTCCATTGAGAACCCCATGACAGCGAACTCCATCATCAGCTATGACGATGTGAAGCCCTATCTGAAAGGGGTGGACTATCGGTTGCCACTCGACTTTGCCTATCCGACGTTCAGTTGGCTCTTGCTGTTCGACGGTGACAGCCAAAAGCTAAGAGGCATTGTCCGAAGCACCACCGAACTGCCCGACAGCCTCTTACGCCGCGAGGGTAATCGTCTGGTGGTCACTGAGGACGTGAGCGCCGGCGACTTCTATCTGTGGCAGAACGACTGGCTTCGCGAGGAGTCGGCACCCAGCGATGAAGTCCTTCGTGTGAAGCAACTTGTCGATGAGGCCTTTGCCGGGAAGCCCCATTCAAATATCATCTATCACCTTGATTCGTTAAACCTCAGCCGTTACAATTATGAAGAAATTGAGAATATATATCGTTAGTCTGCTGGCGTTGGTCTCGGTGCAGTCGGCAATGGCCTGTTCCATTGCCGAAACAGAGCCATGGCGGACCATTCTCTACCGGCTGTCGCCGAAGTGGTTTGAAACAGATAGTTACCAATGGTCTTTGTTTAGCTATTATGGCTTCAACGACCGGCAGTATATGTTGCAGCGTTTCGACTATCGTGAGGAGAATATTGCCCTTTGGCAACAGCAGACGTCGGCAGACATTCCGGCAAAGGACATCGGGCAGACCGTCTACCGTCACACGTTGGCCGACCTGGAAAAGCATCTGTCCAAGGGTAAGCCCTGCAATAAGTTTGAGAAGTGGATTAAGAAAAACGGCCGGCAGGATATTACAGAACTCTTGCTGACTGCGAAGGCCACCGAGGAGAACCGTGCCGAGATGACAGACCCTTGGTATTACGGTTATGACGAAGACGAATGCCATGTGGCGCTCCGTCAGGCATTGCAAAAGGTGGCCGGCAAAGACGGTCCATTGTTCAACCGTTGGGTCTTGCAGGCTGTCCGCATGATGACGGCTTTGGGACAAGACGACGAATGCCTGGCCTATTGGGAACAGGTGAGAGACCGTATGACCGATGATGTCGTCCGCAATATAGCCGAGTTGAAGGTGGCGTCGTCGCTTTTTAAGAAAGGCCGCAAAAGCGAGGCTGCTGCCATCTATGCCCGTTATGGCGACATTGCTTCGTTAGAACTGTGTCAGCCCGTTCCGATGTCATCCGAGGATGTGGAGAAAGTCGACGAGATGGTGACCGTCTATGAGGCCTGTCCCGACTCTCCCTATTTCGATGAAGAGATACAGCAGCTGCTTATCCACTTCGACAACCACCTGCTGCGCGATGTCAAGAACGAAGATGAAGCCTGGTTCTATCATTCTGCACAGTCCTATGACCGAGAACTCTCAAAGGCCCGTAAGTTCATGGACCTTTGTCAGCGAGTCCTTCGCGAGAAGAAAGTGAAGAACCTTGCCATGTGGTACTTTGCCGCGGCCGCCATGAGCGATGCTATGGACCAGCCGCGCGAGGCTTTACAATACATCCGGCAGGGCTTGCCCTTGTGCGATGATGCATTCCTGCAAGAGTCGTTCCGCATCCTGCGCGTCTACGACCGGGCCCGTCTGGCCGCCTTCAACGATGATTACGAGCGTCAGTTGCTGGTGGAATTGCGTTGGTTGGATTGGAAGCTGGTCAGCCATCTTGGTCAGGAAGACATAGAGTCCTTGCGTGATATCAACTATAAATGGTCGGCCAACACCTATTTCTATAATGATGCCATGCGCCGCCTCGTGTTCGACGAATTGGTGCCGAAAGCCTTAAAGGCTGGCCGTTTCCAGCGTGCGCTTCAGCTTGCCAACTATGCCGACAATCGGCTCTGCCAGAAGGTCAAGGCCAAGAAGACCGAAGACTGGGGCAATGGTCAGACCTTCAACAACCACGACTACAGCAACCATCTCTTCGCCCTGATGGACACGTTGCCTGCCCGGGAGGTCGATGTCTACTACCGGCAGCTTTACAGCCAGGATGTCGACTCGTTGAGCCGCTTCCTCAACCTCCGGAGCTATCGCGACCGCAACTACTGGCGCGACATTGTCGGCACCTTCTACATTCGCGACATGCAGTTCGGCAAGGCCGTCGCCCTGTTGCGCCAGAACCCCAAGGACTTCCAGGGACATCTCAACGTCGCACCCTATCTCAATCGCGACCCGTTCGATTTCAAGACTTGGAACAATGGTCACCTGAAGGACACCGTCGACTATAAGCTGCAGTTTGCCCGCGAGATGTACCGTTTGGAACAGCTCATGCAGTCTTCAGCCGATGCCAACGAGCGAGGCGAGGCGATGATACGCTATGCCATCGGTCTGAAGAACTCCGAGAACCGTTGCTGGCCGTTGACCCGCTACAGCGACAGCGCAGCCAATGAATGGTACTTCGATGGCGAGGACTTCGTCAGGACTCCACCGTCAAAGCTTCAGCTGACCAGTGAACTCTTCATCGAGAAAGGCCTTGCCACCATTGAAGACGTAGAGCGGCGTGCCCGCCAGCTCCACCTGCTCTCGCGCAACCGTGAGGTGATGGACTACTATGGCGACACCGAGACCGCCCGCCAACTGCGCGCCCACTGCGACATCTGGCGCGACTATCAGATAGCATCAAGATAAAGACGATAACAATAAAAACCAAAGGTATTATGACAACACGTAGACAATTTCTAAAACAGATGGGTCTGGCCTCGGCAGGTCTGGCCGTTGGCAATGTGACGAGTGCATTTGCCCGTCCGATGACCTCGAAGGAATGGGCTGGCGTGAAGGCCGACAAAGTGAAGATTGCCTATATCGGCATCGGCAACCAGGGTGCCTTCGACATTGAGCAGTTCGAAAAGACGGGCCTCGTCGAGGTCGTTGCCCTTTGCGACGTCGACCTTGAAGGCCAGCATGTGCAGAAAGTACTGAAAAAATACCCGAAGGCCAAACGCTTCCACGACTTCCGTGAGATGTTCGAGAAGGCCGGTTCGGAGTTCGATGCCGTCTTGGCAGCTGTTCCTGACCATATCCACTTCCCCATTTGTATGATGGCCCTCAACGAAGGCAAGCACATCTACATAGAGAAGCCCATGACACGCACCTTCATGGAGGCGGAGCTGCTGATGGAGAATGCCCGCCGTCATCCTGACCTTGCCACACAGGTCGGAAACCAAGGCCACTCCGAAGCCAACTATTTCCAGTTCAAGGCCTGGCAAGAGGCAGGCATCATCAAGGATGTCACCGCCGTCACCGCCCACATGAACAACTCGCGCCGTTGGCACAAACTCGACCCCAACATCCATAAGTTCCCCGAAGCACAACCGCTGCCGAAGGGCATGGACTGGGACACATGGCTCGGCGCGCAGCAGTGGCACGACTACAACGGCCTCTACCATCAGGGCGAATGGCGTTGCTGGTATGACTTCGGCATGGGAGCCCTCGGCGACTGGGGTGCCCACATCCTCGACACCGTCCACGAGTTCCTCAACCTGGGGCTGCCCTACGAGGTGACCCTGCTCCATCAGGAAGGCCACAACGACTTCTTCTATCCCATGACGTCGACCATCCTCTTCCGTTTCGGTCCACGTCAGGGAATGCCGCCCGTTGACATCACCTGGTACGACGGCATCAACAACCAACCGCCCCTTCCCAAGGGCTACGGACAGAGCGAGTATAATGCCGACATCCCCGCCACCAACCAGGGCGAGACGCCGCGTGCCCAGCTCAACCCCGGAAAGATTATCTACACCCGTGACCTCATCTTCAAGGGCGGCTCGCATGGCTCTACGCTCTCCATCATTCCCGAGGAGAAGGCCCGCGAGATGCAGTCGAAGCTGCCCGAGGTGCCGCAGAGTCCTTCAAACCACTATGAGAACTTCCTCCGTGCCTGTCAGGGACTGGAGAAGACACGGTCGCCGTTTGAAATCAACGGTGTGCTCAGTCAGGTGTTCTGCCTCGGTGTCATTGCCCAGCGACTCAACACCCAACTCTTCTTCGATCCGCGCATGAAAGTTTTCACCAACAATCCCTTTGCCAACGCCCTCCTCACCGGTATGCCGCCGCGCAAGGGATGGGAAGAGTTCTACAGACTGTAAATAATTTGAATATGAAGAAACTAATTGCAATCGCATGTCTGGTGTGCTGCTGCATGACGGCGGCCGCCCAAGACTGGAAGCCATTGTTCAATGGCAAGAACCTCAATGGCTGGACCCGGCTGAACGGTAAGGCTGAGTATAAGGTCGTCGACGGAGCAATCGTCGGAAAGCCTAAGTATGGACAACCCAACACCTTCCTCGCCACGAAGGCCGAGTATGGAGACTTCATCCTTGAGTTCGAATTCAAGGTGGAAGGAATGCTGAACTCCGGTGTGCAGCTGCGTTCACACAGCACCAAGGACTATCAGAACGGCCGTGTCCACGGCTATCAGTTCGAGATAGACCCCTCCGACCGTGCATGGAGCGGTGGTATCTACGATGAGGCAGGCCGTCTCTGGCTCTATCCGCTGACGAAGAATCCCGCTGCCAAGAGTGCCTTCAAGAAAGGCCAGTGGAACAAAGCCCGCATAGAGGCTTGTGGCAAGCGCATCCGTACATGGATCAACGGTGTCGCCTGTGCCAACCTCTGGGATGATGCCGAACCATCGGGCTTCATCGCACTGCAGGTTCATGCCGTGGGCTCAAAGGCCGAAGAAAGCCAGTCGGTCAGCTGGCGAGACATCCGCATCTGCACCGACAACGTGAAGAGCCACCTCACCTCCGACATCCGCACACCCGAAGTGAATGCTGCCGACAACACCCTCTCCGACTTCGAAGAGAAAGCCGGATGGAAACTCCTTTGGGACGGCAAAACCTCGAATGGATGGCGTGGTGCACGTCTCGATGAGTTCCCCAAGAAGGGATGGACCATCGCCGACGGCGTGCTGAAGGTAGAGAAAGGCAACGGCGGCGAAGCCTCCAATGGCGGCGACATCGTGACGACACGCACCTACAGGAACTTCATCCTGAAGGTAGACTTCAAGATTACCGAAGGTGCCAACAGCGGCATCAAATACTTTGTGAAGCCCGACATGAACAAGGGTGCAGGCTCAGCCATCGGCTGTGAGTTCCAGGTGCTCGACGACCTTCGCCACCCCGATGCCAAGCTCGGCGTGAAGGGCAACCGAACCCTCGGCTCGCTCTACGACCTCATTCCCGCTCCCACCGACAAGCCCTTCGACATCAAGGCGTGGAACACCGCAATGGTCATCGTCCGTGGCAACCATGTCGAGCACTGGCTGAACGGTGTCAAACTATTGGAATACGAGCGCAACACGCAGGAGTGGAACGCCCTCGTCGCCTACAGCAAATATAAGGATTGGCCCAACTTCGGAAACCACGAGGAAGGCAACATCCTGCTGCAGGACCACGGCGATGAGGTCTACTTCAAGAACATCAAGATTCTGGAACTGCCCGAGCTGACTGGCTTGCGCCGTGGCGGACAGAACGGTCCGCGACCGGCTGGCGGCAGAGGACAGCGGCCGAGAAGGTAGAAATACGCTCAGAGGGCGTGTCAAAACGAAGGTAGTGCGCTTCGCGCAGAAATCTCACAAATCTATCCAAAATCTTTCATCTTGTCTATCACGACTTTGAATTGTTGACTTTTGTCTTCTTCGGTCATGACTCGGCATAGCCCAAGTAAACTTGGCTCTGCGCTCGCTACTCTCTCAGTTCGATTTGTATAGATTTGTTGGATTTCTCGTCCGTAGGACGACTGGATTTCTATTTTGACACACCCTCACATGATGACCTTTGCCCTTCCTATGCAATACATCTTTTCCCCAGCCACAGGGCCTTCGGGTCTTTACGCCTGGTTTCCTGCCATGCACACTCGCGTGGACCTGTTACTGGCCGACCGACGTCCAAAAGAAAAACTACTGGCCATTGCCGGGGAGGTGGAGACACTGGTCGGACACATCGAGAAACTCGCCAACCGCTTCGACCCCACGTCGCCCCTGTCGCGACATAATGCCGACGAACGCTATCCCGTGCCCGACGAGTTGCAAGAGATACTGGACAGCTGCCGGCACTATAAGGAACTGACAGGGGGACTCTTCGACCCGTGGTATGGCGGACCCTGCGACCTCTCAGGCTTCCTCAAAGGCTATGCCCTCGACCGCATCCGCCGCCTACTGGAACATCATCAGGTGGAACAGAGCGTTGTCAGCATGGGTAACAGCAGTATCATGAAGCATGGAGCCTTCCTTACAACCTCCGGTAACGACAGTCCGACACGCCGGCACATCGTGTCCCCCTTGACTGGAGAATATGTTACAGGGCAGCGTACAGTGAGTGTCGCAACATCCTCGGGGGCGGTGGGAGAAGTCCTGTCAACAGCGCTTTTTATTGCCGACGACGAACAGCGCCGGCTACTTTTAAGCCGCTTTCCCGAAGCACAAATTATTGCTGAAGCTGACCGCGACGAGTGGCTGGCGAGACGATGAAGAAAAAGAACTCACAGTCGTATCACAAAGAGATAAGGGTGTTATCACACACTGATAACACCCTTATCACACATTGATAACACCCTTATCACACACTGATAATCCCCTTACATCTAAGCTGTGAAAGTGGCGATAAGAAGAAAATAAAACCTCCTGACGTACATTTCGTCAGGAGGTTTCTGCTTGTTTAGAAGTCGTAGTAGTGTTCACGCCGTTCAAATTCGCGCAGGATCCGTCGTTGGCGTGACGGTCGGATGCTGTACACATAGCGGCAATGGTTGCATACGTTCCTGCGCCCACCGCTCGGCAATAGGGCAAAATGACCCTCGGTTTGCAGCTCTCCGCAGATGCGGCAGCGTTTCAGTGTTGCCTCGGCAGTCATGGCTTCCCTCCTTTCCTTACGGGGAAGTTGGGGAACGCCTGGTGCCGGTTGAGGGCCAGTTCCTGCTTACAGCTGACGTGGATCCACATTGCGCCGCGACGGTTATACTCAAAGAGCAGCTGGTCGAAGTTGGTGTGTGCCACCAGGAAAAGATAGTAGCGGCGCCCTGTCTCCTCATCAGGGATGTAGATGTCGGCGGCTTCGCCCCGCAGGTGGCAGCTGTTTCCGATGCCGCCGACGGCTTCGTTGAGCCTGACACATCGGTAGCCGCTGTTGATGCGGATGGGACCGAACTGCCGACGCAGGGGCTCGAGGATCTCCGCGCATAGGTTGCGAAGATTGCTGACATACTCTGGCATCGGTGTGTTGTCGATGTGCAGTCGCTCTGCCGTTGCCGAATGCGTGAACTCGCTGAGCATGAAGTGCTCTGTCAATTTGATTTCGTTACTCATGTAGATTACTGTTTTAAAAGGTTAATGATTGTGATGTGGTTGTGCTTCCTTTGCGGCCTCTCGCCGTTGGGAAGGCTTTTACTTTGTGTTGTGATTTTCTTATTGACGCTGCAAAGGTAAGGCGTTTTTCCGGAACAACCAAAAAACATCACTATGTAACGGCATTGCATGGAAAGACAAAGCTGTCGGGCAAATGTCAATGGTTACTTTGCCGACATTTACCCGACAGCTTACGACCTGTATAAGTCAGTTCTCGATGATTTCGGATTAGTTATTAGTAGCGACCGTTGCCTTTGCACTTCCGACAACGTCCATTGCCTTGGCAATCATTGCAGATGGCCGTCTTCTGAAGAGCCCAAAAATAATAGGTTCCCTTACCCCTGCATGATGGACATTTGCCTTTGCCGTTGCAGTTTTCGCATTTCTTCGCTACCGTTCTTTCCCTCTCTTTTTGGAAAGAGATTGAAGATTGGTCATTGTATTGCGGATTGCCTTTGTAGATTACCCTCTTGGTGGAGCATGAAGAAAAGAGTATCATCATTAGCAAAGCGAGGGGAAAAAGCTTTTTGTTCATTTTGTTTTCTTTGCTTTAGTGGGTTTCTTGTGCCGGGGGTGATGGCAACCGTCTACTGCCGTATCATGTTGCGCGAGGCATCGATGCGGAGGAAGATGAAGAGCAACAGGGTGAAGCCCCACAGCGAGGAGCCGCCGTAGGAGAAGAAGGGTAGGGGGATGCCGATGACGGGTGTCAGCCCGAGCACCATGCCGACGTTGATAAACAGATGGAAGAGGAAGATGCTCAGCACACAATAGCCATAGATGCGCCCGAAGGCGAAGGGTTGTCGCTCCGCCATGCGGATGAGTCGGAGGATAAGGGCCAGGAAGAGCAGCAGGACGGCGGCGGAACCGATGAAGCCTTCTTCTTCGCCTACGGTGCAGAAGATGAAGTCGGTGTCTTGCTCGGGCACATATTTCAGCTTGGTCTGCGTTCCGTTGAGGAACCCTTTGCCCCGCAGTCCGCCTGAGCCGATGGCAATCTCGCTTTGGTGGACGTTGTAGCCGGCTCCGCGAAGGTCTTCGTCGAGTCCGAGCAGGACGTTGATGCGCGAGCGCTGGTGGCTCTGCATGACGTTGTTGAGCACATAGTCGGCAAGGTTGAAGAACACGACGGAGCCCACGGCAAAGGCTGCTATGAAGAGGTATTGAGGCATTCGCCGCTCGAGCCATTGATAGATGAGTATGCCGATGATGACCACGATGACGGCGGTCTGAACCCAGACGATGTCGAAGGGTACGATGAAACGCGAAACAAGCAGGGCGGCTATCGTGGCAAGGAGGCCATAGCCCATGATGTGCCGGACAAGCTGGCGGTCGCGCAGGTAGACCCACAGCAACCCGGCTGTGAAGGTCTGGACGAGGAGCATGACGCAGAACTTTCCTACCGCCGTCGGTGTCTGCCAGAGCATGATGTCTTCATATTTGATGCCCACGACGAAGTAGACGACCATGGCGACTCCGGTGAAGAGGATGCTGCCCGTCATTCCCTCACGATAGAACATCAGGAAGAATGACAGATAGACAAGGGCGGAGCCGGTCTCGCGTTGCCCCACAATGCAAATCATGGGGACGAAGACGATGGCGCAGGCGATGGCGAAGTCTTTCCAGCGGTGGATGTCAAACTCGTAGCCGCCCATGAACTTCGCCGCGGCAAGGGCGGTGGCGAACTTGGCAAACTCGGCGGGTTGCAGCTTCACAGGACCGAGGACCAGCCACGAGTGGGAGCCTTTGGTGCTGTAGGGATTGAAGATGGTGGCGAAGAGCAGTGCCACCAGTAGTATATAGATGACAAAGGCATAACGGTCGTAGAGACGGTCGTCGAGCAAGAGCAGGACGGCACCGAGCACAATGGACGTGCCAATCCAGAGAATTTGCTTGCCGGAATTGGTCGACAGACTGAAGATGTCGGTCTCACCGTATGTGTAGGTGGCTCCGCAGACGCTGATCCATCCGAAGGTGAGCAGGGCAAGATAGATGCCGATGGTCCACCAGTCGAGGGAGCGGAATACACTCGTTTGCTTATCTGTCCTGCGTTCCATAGAAGATGCGTTTGTTTTGGAAGACTTCGGCCTCGGCTTCCGACGAAGGCGAGAGCGAACCCTTCAGGTATTGTTCCATCATCAGACCTCCGATGGGCACGCCATAGTGGGCTCCGAAACCACCGTTCTCAACATAGACGGCAATGGCTATCTTCGGGTCGTTCATCGGGGCAAAGCCCATGAAGATGGAGTGGTCGTGGCCGCGGTTCTGGGCCGTACCCGTCTTGCCGCAGGCTTCGAAGTCGTATTTGGCCAGCGCCCTGCAGGTGCCGCCGGTGGCAGCAGCCCTCATGCCGCGGACGACTTCCTCGTAGGCCGACCGCTGGGCCATCGTATAGTGGCGCGTGGTGAAGGTGGTGTCGAGGGGTTCGCCTTCTACTTCCTTCACGACGTGGGGAGTATAGAAGAAACCGCGGTTGGCGATGGTCGCTCCGAGGTTGGCAATCTGCAGGGGCGTGAGGTTCACCTCGCCCTGTCCGATGGAGATGGAGATGATGGTCAGTCCGTTCCACGACCCTTTGTAGGCTTTGTCGTAGTATTCGGCATTGGGAATGAGTCCGCGCTTCTCGCCCGGCAGGTCGATGCCGAGCTTATAGCCGAAGCCCATCGACACCATATAGTCGCGCCAGGTGTTCATGGCGGTCTGAACGTCAGGGTATTTCTTGCGGTTGCCCATCATGTGATAGAGACCCCAGCAGAAGAAACCGTTGCACGACGTGGCGATGGCAGGCACGAGCGGCAATGGTGAACCGTGGCCGTGGCAGCCTACCTTCAGTCCTTTATAGATGAAACCATGATAGCAGGGATAGGCGGTTTGGGGAGTGATGATTCCCTCGCTGAGGAAGGTCAGCGCCTGCGATGTCTTGAACGTTGAGCCCGGCGGATATTGGCCCATGATGCTTCGGTTGAGGAGCGGCTTCCAAGGGTCTTTTGACAATGCCTGATGTTGCCTGCCACGTTGCTTGCCCACCATGGTGCGAGGGTCGTAAGAGGGCGACGACACCATGCAGAGCACTTCGCCCGTCTGAGGGTCGAGGGCCACGATGCTGCCAATCTTGCCTTCCAGCAGCCGCTCGCCAAGGGCCTGCAGGTCGATGTCGAGGGCAAGGGTCAGGTTCTTTCCAGGAACGGGCTTATGGTCGTAGATGCCGTCCATGTAATGACCTTGTATGCGGCCGTGGGCGTCGCGGAGAAGAATCTGAACGCCTTTCTCTCCGCGCAGCTGTCGCTCGTACGACCGTTCAACGCCCTGCTTGCCGATGTAGTCGCCGGGCTGATAGTAGTCGTCGGCTTCAATGTCGCCTTTCGACACCTCGGCCACATCGCCAAGCACATGGGCGGCATAGGGATATTCGTACTGGCGGATGCTGCGGTTCTGGATATAGAAGCCAGGGAAGCGGTAGAGCTTCTCGTGGAAAACACTGAACTCGCGGTCGGACAACTGGCCCATGAAGATTTGCTGAGTGAACTTCGAATAGCCAGGGTTCTTCGTCCTGTTCTGAATGTCGGCCATGCGGCGGTCGAAGTATTCGCGGGTGATGCCGAGGGTCTGGCAGAATTCAAGGGTGTCGATGTTGTCTTGTGCCTCTTTCATCACGACCATAATGTCGTAGGCAGGTTGGTTATAGACCAGCAGCTTACCGTTGCGGTCGCTGATGACACCGCGCGAAGGAAATTCCACCTTCTTCAGAAAGGCGTTGGAGTCGGCATTCTTCTTGTAGTCGTCGCTCATCAGCTGCAGCGTGAAGAGGCGGACGATGTAGACCACGACAATGGCGATGGCCACACCGCCTATGACAAACCGGCGAGTATCAAGATCGTTTTTCTTCACGACAGGCAGTTATTTCCGCAGGTTATCAATGACGTAGGTGAGGACGAAGGTCAGTAGGAAACTGCCGGCCACGCAGCCGAGCCAACGCAGTCCGTTGAGGAAGCTGAAGGCTTCGAGTGTAAAGAAGCACAGGCAGTGTATCAGAATAAGGACCGCAGCAAAATACGCAAATTTGACTGGTCCCAGGGTGTGAATGCCCGGTTGCAGATTATCGGCTGCCTCGCGGTTGACAAAGAGACTCAAAAAGTAGGGGTGGATGAGGGCTGTCAGCGTGAGTGATGCCGATGCCATGCCCGGAGTGTTGGAGAAAATGTCAACGGTCAGTCCCATCGCGAAAGCCCACAGCAGCAAGGCCCAACGGGCATAGTTGCGTGGGAACAGAATGATGAAATAGACATAGAGCAGGGGCGTGGCGCAACCGAACAGATGGATGTGGTTGAGCACGAGCACCTGAGCCAGTACGAAGACCAGGAAAAGGGCAATGCGTCTTATTTCATCAATCATAGCTTGTCGTCTTGTTTTCTTCGGCCTGGCGAAGCAGGTCGAGTTGTTCGCGCATCGGGGTGTTGTCGACAACACAGACATCACGAAGACTGCCGAAGTCGGTTGCCAACTGGACTGACAACCTGTAGGACAGTCCGTCGTCGGAATGGCTCTTGCTCTTAATAGTGCCTGCAAGAAGGCCTGCCGGGAAAATGGATGAATATCCGCTGGTGACGATGCTGTCGCCTTTGGCAAACTTTGCATGAAGGGGGATGCCGTCGACATGAGCCACTTCGGCGTCGCCACCCGTCCACTCCAACGAACCAAAGTAACCGCTGCCCTTGATGGAACAGCTGATGCTGCTGTGAGAGTTGAGAACCGGCATCACCACGGCATAATGGGCCGACACAAGGTAGACTATACCCACAATGCCATGACCGCTCACCACGCCCATATCCTTTCTGACTCCGTCGGCAGAACCACGGTTGATGGTCATCAGGTTGTCGTGGCGGTCAAGCGTGTTGGATACTACTTTGGCTGGGATGAGCTGCATCTGTTCCAAACCCTCCAGACGTTGCGGGTCACGGTAGGTGGAGTCGTGGGTGAGGTCGATGATTTGCTCGGACAGAGCCTGCACCTGCTGTTCCAGCTGGAGGTTGCGACGGGTCAGCTGTTCGTTCAGCGGAATCAGCGAGAAATAGGAGTTCACTTTCGAGTCCATCTCGTAAACCTTCCCCGCTACATAATTGGCCGATGAAAACCACGCGCTGCCCTGATAGCGGTTGAACCGAAAGAGCAGCACGAAGCTCACAACCTCCAGAAGGAGAAACAGAAACCAGTGGTTGTGACGGGCAATAAAGTCGAGTAGTGCCTTCACCTATAACAACTACCGCATGAGGAACGAGAAACGCTCAACATTCTTCAGGGCGATGCCGGCACCCTTGGCAACACTGCGCAAAGGATCGTCGGGAACATGGAAGGTGATGTTGAACTTATCGCTCAGTCGCTTGGCAAGGCCACGGAGCAAGGCACCACCGCCGGAGAGCCAGATGCCATCGCGGACAATGTCGGCATAGAGTTCAGGCGGCGTGTTCTCGAGAGCCGACAGGACGGCATTCTCAATCTTTGCAATGGTCTTGTCGATGCAGTGGGCAATCTCCTGATAGCATACGGGCACTTCCATCGGCAGGGCTGTGATGCGGTTCGGGCCGATGACGACGAAGTCTTCGGGAGCTTCCTCGCCCAGGTCGGTCAGTGCCGAGCCTACTTGTATCTTAATGCGCTCGGCCATGCGCTCACTGACTTTCACGTTGTGCTGTTTCAGCATGTAGTCCTGAATGTCGGCCGTGAGGTCGTCGCCGGCTGTGCGGATAGAGTTGTTCGACACGATGCCGCCCAGGGAAATGACGGCAATCTCGGTGGAACCGCCACCGATGTCGACAATCATATTACCTTGCGGAGCCTCGACGTCGAGTCCGATACCGATGGCGGCGGCCATAGGCTCGAAGATGAGGTAGACGTCGCGACCGTCGGCATGTTCGGCAGAGTCACGAACGGCACGCAGTTCTACTTCGGTCGACCCGGATGGAACACCGATGACCATGCGCATCGAAGGTGAGAAGAGACGGTTGCCTGAGTGTACCATCTTGATAAGTCCGCGCATCATCTGCTCGCAAGCAGAGAAGTCGGCAATCACACCGTCGCGCAAAGGGCGGATGGTGCGAATGTCGGGGTTTGTCTTTTCGTGCATCATCTTAGCCTTCTCACCGACGGCAATCATCTTGTTGTTGCGGTCGAGGGCCACTACTGACGGCTCATCAACTACTATCTTGTCATTGCTGATGATAATGGTGTTGGCCGTTCCGAGGTCCATAGCTATTTCTCGGTTCAATGAAAAAAATCCCATATATGTCTTTTAGTATGTTATAAAAATGAATGAATCCAACGGTATTCTGATGTCAAGAGTCTTTTAGAACCACTCGTGGATGGCAGTGTCGTAGTGTGAGCTGACTCCGAAAGCCCGCTTCGCCAGGTTGCGCCGTTGTTGGCGAGTGGTTGTCGCGCCTTGCCGGTTAAGGATGTCGAGCAACACGCTGTATTCGGACTTGGAGGGAACGATGACGACATCCTCGAAGTTTTTGGCTGCAGCACGGATGAGGGAGATGCCGCCGATGTCAATTTTCTCGATGACATCTTGTTCGGAAGCTCCGCTGGCAACAGTCTGTTCGAAGGGATAGAGGTCGACGATGACGAGGTCTATCTCGGGAATGTCGTAGCGTTGCATCTGTTCGCGGTCGCCGTCGTTGTCGCGACGGGCCAGGATGCCCCCGAAGACTATCGGGTGGAGAGTCTTGACGCGACCGCCGAGGATAGAGGGATAGGTGGTGAGGTCTTCCACCTTCTGACACTCGTAGCCGAGTCCTTCGATGAAACTTTGCGTGCCGCCTGTCGACAGGAATTTCACGCCCTCGCGGTTCAGCTTTTCAAGCAACTCTTCCAGTCCGTCCTTATGGAAGACCGAGATGAGTGCTGTCTTGATTTGTTTGCTGTCTGCCATGATGATTGCTCTTGTTTTTTGTTTTTGTCCTTCTTTTCAGCAAGAGGATATTCAGGCGCAAAGTTAGATAAATTCCGTGAATTTCGCAAGCGGAAAAACTCTTTTTTACACCTATTTAATAAAATATATTATTTTTCTTATTTTATGTCAACTCCTTGGTATGGGGCGGATGGATGTGGGGGGAGGAATGCTTTTTGCGGGCCTTTTTTTGGTGGTCTAAAAAGATTTCACTAACTTTGCCCGTCAGAACAATCATAAAGAACGTACATCATGAAAAAACAGAGACTGTTGCTGACGGCAGTGGCCGTCGGCTTTGCCGTGGCAGGTGCCCGGGCGTGCACAAACTTTCTTATCGGAAAAAATGCTTCTGCCGACGGCTCAACCATCGTAACCTACAACATGGACAGCTACGGCATGTATGGCCGGCTGCCTTTCTTTCCTGCAGCCCACCATGAGGCGGGTGAACTGCGTCATGTTGTCGATGCTGACCACAACCATTATATGGGTGAGATTGCAGAGGTCGCAAAGACCTATCAGGTCATCGGGCAAATCAACGAACATCAGCTGACCATCACCGAGACGACGTTCACAGGACGCAAGGAACTCTGCGAGCGTAACGGCACCCTCGACTATGTCAGTCTGATGAACCTCGGTTTGCAGCGTGCCCGAACGGCTCGCGAGGCCATTCAGGTGATGACGTCGCTGGTCGATGAGTACGGCTATGCCTCTACGGGCGAGACCTTCTCCATTGCCGACCCCAACGAGATTTGGATAATGGAGATGATTGGCAAGGGAAAGGATGAGAAGGGTGCCGTCTGGGTGGCCATCCGCATCCCCGATGACTGCATCTGTGCCCATGCCAACCAGAGCCGCATCCATCATTTCGACATGAAGGACAAGGCCAACGTGATGTTTTCTAAGGATGTCATCTCCTTTGCCCGCCGAAAGGGTTACTTTTCGGGAAAGGATGCCGAGTTCAGTTTCTCCAAGGCCTACTCTCCCACGAACTTCCACATGCAGCGTGCCTGTGAGGCCCGTGTGTGGAGTTTCTACAATATGCACTGTGACGGCATGGAGCGCTATCTGCCTTATGTGGAAGGACAGGACGTCGATGACGACGGCATCATCCCACTCTATATGAAACCGCGTCATAAGGTCAGCCTGCGCATGGCAATGGACGGTATGCGTGACCATTATGAGGGTACGCCTTTCGACATGACCAAAGGCCCTGGCGGTGGAGCATGGGACTCGCCCTATCGTCCGCGACCGCAGGAGTTCGAGGTCGATGGGAAGACTTACTTTTTCGAGCGCCCCATCGCTACACAGCAGAGCTGTTGCACGATGGTCTGCCAGATGCGTTCTTGGCTGCCCGATGCCGTTGGAGGTATCATCTGGTTTGGCAACGACGATGCCAACATGGTCACCTACACGCCTGTCTATTGCCAGGCCACCCGCGTTCCCCTCTGTTACGATGCCCCCGACGCTACCGACTTGCAATTCTCTTGGAATTCCGCCTTCTGGGTGTGCAACTGGGTTTCCAATATGACCTATCCGCGCTACTCGCGGTTGATGCCCGATGTGAAGCGCGTTCGTGAGGAGCTGCAGGACAAGTATATCGACGCTCAAAAAGACATCGAAGCACGGGCCCTCGCCCTCTGTCCACAGCACACCCCCGATGCCCGTGAACTGCTCACCAGACATGGAGAAGACTGTGCGGCCGAAATGCTGAGCCGTTGGAAGCAACTCGGTGAGTATCTGATTGTTAAACATAATGACCTTGCCGTAAAACCCGAGAAGGACGGACAATTTGAAAAGACCGAAGACGGCCTTGGAGCCCCACCGCTTCGCGAAGGTTACAACGAGTCCTATCGCCGTATCTTCGTCAATGAAACCGGCGATAAGTATAGGGTGAGGTGAAAGGTGGCTGGGGTGTGGCTCTCATTCTTTTTTATAGGGTTTTCCCTATGGAGAATTAGGGAAAATCCCTTGCAGAGTTGTGGAAATCAATGTAATTTTGCATTCGATAAATAAGACGATAATCGCTATGAAGAAAGTAATTGTATATGGAATGGCTGCCGCCTTACTCATGAGCAGTTGCGGCACCTATGAGGGCGCTGGTGCCTACTCGGGCGCCCAGTTCGGTTCAATCCTCGGCAGTGCCATTGGCGGCATCACTGACGGCGGACGTGGTCATGATGTCGGAACCATCGTCGGTATGGTCGGCGGCGCAGCTATCGGCGGTGCCATCGGTGCAGCAAAAGACAAGAAAAACCGGCAGGAGGTGCATGACCGCTATCAGCAGGTGCAACAGCGAAAGGCTCAGAAGAAGGCTGCCCAGCGGTCTTCGGATGACTATAGTGGCTTCGATGCCACCAACAGCGGTGACGACCGCCTGTATGATTTCAACGGACCTGAATATAACAATGAATACATGGGACAGCAACCCGTGGCCGAACTCTCTGCCGACAACTGGAGCGGGGCTGCCGTGGAAATTCGCAATGCTCGTTTCGTCGACGACGACCACGACGGTATCCTCAGCCGGGGTGAGATGGGAAAAGTCATCTTCGAAGTCTACAACCGTAGCCAGCAGACCCTCTACGATGTGCAGCCCTTGGTAGAAGCCATCGGCAACAAACATGTCTATGTGTCGCCCGGTATTCATGTCGAGAGCATCCTCCCAGGAAAGGGCATCCGCTATACCGCCCTCGTCAAGGGTGATGGCAGTCTGAAGAACGGAACGGTCCGCCTGGTGGCATCAGTACGCCAAGGCTCGGAAACGGTGTCGCCGGTGAGCGAGTTCAACGTCTCGACACACAAATAGTCCCTACAAAATCCAACATTTTCGTTAAGACAAAAGAGCAGACCAAGCTTGCTTGATGTCTGCCTTGGCGAGAACCGATGGAGCAGCGAGGGCAATGCAAACTTGTTTGCACATTGCCGAGTCGCGACAGAGGAAGACAAAGTCAAAAGGTCGGATGAAATTTGTCTCATTACGAAAGCAAAGAAATCGCCGGACGAAAGGTGCCCCTTCGTCCGGCGATGACATATTATCCGTCTTGAGTTTCTGGCTTTCTCTTAAGCCTGGGTGTCGTTCTTTGCCATTGTCATTCAATTACTTGTAGGCCTTCCTCGCGAATGTAGTCGTTGAGGGCTTGGCCGCCATCGAGCGAGGCAGTGCCTTGGGTGAATACGGCCGGGCACATCGGACGCAGCGACTTCAGCGTGTTCAGCACACATACGTCGCCGGCAATGCCGCACACCACCACCGGCTCCTTCTTGCCAAAGGCCATCACCTCGGGCTTCTTCGTCTTTGCCGATGCAGCATGGTAGGCGTGGTAGTCGGCATAGTCGTGCAGATGTTCAAAGGCGGTGTATTCCTCGCGGTCTTGGTCTTTGCCCTTGTGCAGGAACTCGGCATAGATGTTCATCTTCCTGACCGCCTGCAGCAGGTCGGGATGGATGTTGGCACCCCGCGTGCCGCGCACACAGTGGGAGGGCCACGGTCCACCCTGCCCGGCAAACGAACAGTGATCTTTCGGGTGCCAGTCTTGCGTGAAGACGACACGTCCTACTTTTCCACTCAACAGCAACTCGCGTATGTGGCCCACGGCCGCCAGTCCGCCCTTCACTTCCAGACTGCCTCCCTCCAGGAAGTCATGCTGGCAGTCGACAACTACCAATGTAATTTTGTTCATAGTGATGATGATTTCTTAATTTTTTGCAAAAGTACGAAGTTTTTTTCATATTTCCTCATTTCTCATTTCTCTTTTTATTTTGTAACTTTAAATAAGTTACTTTCACTCGGAAATGAAAAGAAAAACAAGTTTTCCTTTTGTATTTCCCTCGTTTATTCGTAACTTTAAATAAGTTACTTTCACTCGGAAATGAAAAGAAAAACAAGTTTTCCTTTTGTATTTCCCTCGTTTATTCGTAACTTTGCACGCATATAAATAAAAAGATATATGCAGAGGATTGACGAATTTCGCGAGGCTATCGTGCAAGCCTTGCTCAACAAGAAAGATGACGACGGACTGGGCATCATCATGGAGAAACATGCACGACAACTCGTGGGACAACTCACCGACGACGAACTCGATGACGGCATCGACTTCAATACGCCCGAAGAGATTGCAGAGTGGTTGCTGGAGGAGTGAGGCTTTGACTCAAGGCTTTAAAAAACGTTAAAAACGGTCTCACCCGGCAAAATTTCTCATTTCTCATTTCTCAGTTCTCATTTTATTTTGTACCTTTGCACCCACGTTAGCGCACCGAACCAGAAAACGACCGGCGCCTGTGGCGGAATTGGTAGACGCGTTAGACTTAGGATCTAATGTCCCGTGACGTGCAGGTTCGAGTCCTGTCAGGCGCACTAATATATAATAAAGAATATATATTAATAAATAGTATAAGTCGGCATAGCTCAGCTGGTTAGAGTATCACCTTGACATGGTGGGGGTCCTTGGTTCGAATCCAAGTGTCGACACAACAAAGCCCTGCTTCCCATACGGAGGCAGGGCTGTTCTTTTCTGTAGGGGGGATGACCTGCCCCCGGCCGCCTTCCGGCTGGGGGCGGGTGGGATAGTGCTTACGGCTCTTGGAACTGCAGGTTGATGATGATGTGGTCGTCGTTCCTCATCACTTCGGTCAGGCAGTTTCTTTTCTGACCTTTGGCTGAAACGGTCTTGACAAATTGTTGCTCAGACTGCTTGGTACGGCCTTCTGCAAGCTTTTCCAAAAGAGTGTTGTAGAAATCAGTGACCGATATTCCCATGTCTGTCAGCGTGAACTCAAGGAAGACGGCCGAGGGCAGAATGTCCTTCCATTGGTATCCGTCGCTGACAGTGTGCTCCTCCGTGAACCATCCGTCGTCGACGGTTTCCACATGGGTCTTCTCTTCGGCCATAGGCTCGGCAAACCATGTCCGGCAGTCCACCTGCAGCTTGCCCCCTATCGTCATGCTGGTTTCTACATCACGTCTGTACTCGCAGAATTCGGGCTGCAGGCCAGCTTCGGCAGCCACTGTTCCGGCCGTCTGTGCCTGTTCGGAACGTTCAATCTGCTTCAGCAGGTCGCCTACCAGCCCCGATATGTCAATGAATTCGGCATAGTTGCACATATTGCGGACACGGCCGTACTCATGGAAGGTGATGATTTCTTTTCCTTCTCTGTTGACGAGCATCCAGTCGGTGCCGTCCTTCATGATGAACTTGCCGCCGAGGGTGTAGTTGGTGCCGTCGGTGTAGTCGAAAGAAAGTACGGTCTCGTCGTTGACGTCCACGATGCCGCACTTATTTCCTTTCAAGGCACTGAACAAACCGTTTCCTAAATTCTGGAGGCCGTCGTATTTGGCACGTATCACGATGTCACCTTTGTCGTCGGCAACTCCCATCTTGCCATCGCCGTTGGCAAAGACAAAGTAGCCGCCCATGAATTGTCCGATGACTTTCTGAGCCTTTTTGAGGTCGAACAGTTTCTTTCCCGTCTTGTCGATGGCCGAGACATATTGCTCCTCGCCTTCACCGCCGACGACCAGGGCTTTTCCTTCATAAAAACCATGGCAGACATATTTCGTATAGTCAATCTCGCCAAGTTTTTCACCTTTCAGGTTAAGGATGGAAAAAAAGTTTGTGGTGGTGCTGTCTGTTGCGAGGAGGATGCCCTCTGAAAAATATGACAGCCAGGAGTAGGCAGGCTTCATAACGATTTTCCCTTGCGCATCAATGAGTCCCATCAGTCCTTCGCTGTTATGGACGACGGCATATCCTTCATCCGTAAAGAGAAGGCATCGGCTGATGTCCTTTGGCAGCGTGGCAACGGTGTTGCCCTTGGTATCGAGAATACGAATAGGCTGGTCGATATTCGACACTACGGCGCGACCGGCTACAAAGGGTGTGGCTTGCTTGAATTCCTCTTCGATAAGGGGTTTCTTGGGCTGGTCGATGCTGAAAAGCTGATAGCGCTCGCCTTGTTTCACCCAAAACACCCTGTCGACGATGTCTGACAACAAGGCATCTGCGGGGTATTCCTCTTTCACCACTTCCTTACCGTTCTTGTCGATGATGCTCCAGTCGTCACCCTTCGACATCTGCACGGCCAGGTAATCGTAGTCATACTTTGGTTTCTCACTCTTGCCGCAGCCTGTCAAGAGCATGCACAGGAACAGGGCGCTTCCTAATAGTTCTTTTGTCTTCATAGTTGTGCTGTGTTTTTTAGTCGTTGATTTGATAATTGGTGCCATGGTGGTCTTCCCAGATGGTGAAGGACTTGGCACTTCCGGGTATACGGTCAAACGTCATGACATATTCCACCACCTCGTCTTTGCTGAGTGTCTTGCGGTTGGGCAGTTGGGGCAGTGTGGTATGGCGCAGCCTGTAGTATTTCCCGTCACATTCCAGCAGACATGCCTTACCCGTGGCGACCCATTCAATATATCCACGCTGCTGATATCTGATTTTGATGGCGGTGTAGTCCCAGCCCTGCTCTATGTATAGCACCTTGCTTGCCGGGGAGGCTGGCACGATGGCGACATTATTCTTTCGTACAGGCACATAGGTGACCTTTCTGTAAACCTCATGTCCGTAGGCCGAACCGGCTTCTTTCGACTTTGTGGCCCAATCTTTTGCAGCCGCTTTGTCCAGGCCGCGGTCCCATAGTCTGTTTGCCAATTCCGCCATGGCCCAGGCATTGCCTTCTGCCGCCCTGTCGGCAAGGGTGCTGTGCTGGCCGTCGTCATACAACTGGTTCATGATGAAAGACTTCAGCTTGTAGTAACGCTTCCAGTCCTCAGCGCCATAAAGATAGTCGGCATAATCTTCCAGACTACTCTTGCCAGCCACTTCGGCGGCAGCGTTCCAGATATGGGTGGCTTGTGAATAGTCCTTCATCAGTTCATCGTAGGAGTTGTTTTGCTCAATTATTTCCAAGGCCTTCTTCAGGTCTTTGTCAACTCCGTCTTCGCCTTCGAATAAGCATTTCGACAGGGCTAAACCGGCAAAGCCTTTCTTCATGTCGGGGAACTTTTCGCAGTAGTGCGAGGCCATCTTGAAGAGCTGCATGTTGTCCGGGGCTTTTTTGAGCAACAGCTCAACAGCCTGTTCGTGCCCCTGCTCGGCAGCCAGCGTGGCATATTTCCGTCCCTGCTGAGGACTCTCGTTGACCCCCTTTCCCTCGAAGAACAGGGTGGCGGCCATATACTGTGCCTCGGCATTGCCGCCATCGGCCAAAGGGCGCAACTGTTTTGCTGCATCCAGATAGCTGCCTTGCTCCAAAAGAAACTTGGCACGTTCCAGCGATTGCCCCTGTGCACAGGTTGCCGACAGCAAGAGTGCCGTGGCTGAAAAAAACAACTTAATCTTGTTCATGTTTTTTAGTGTTATTACTTTAAGAGATAAAATGCCGACTTTCAGCCGACCCTGCAAAGGTAGGTAATATAATCCGAATTGCAAAATAAAAAAAGGAAAAAATGTTCTGACTATCCTTTTTTATTTGAACTGACTGCGGGCCTGTTCAATGATGGTGTCAACGCCACCAATCTGGTCTTCCTGCTTCATGTCGACACGGATGTCAGGTTCGATGCCGAACTCGGTGCTCTGGCGGTTGCTGTCGTACATCGGACAGGCGGAGAAACGAATGGCCCAGCCGCACGGCAATTCCGACGAGAATGGCAGGCCGGCACCGCCACCCGTGCGGTCGCCGACGACGGTGACCTGCGGCAGACATTTCATATATTTGACGAACTCGTTGGCGGCAGAGAAGACACTGCGGTTGGTCAGGACGCAGACAGGCTTCTGCCAGCGGAGGCCGTTGGAGGGCTTGAGGCGTTGCTCCTGCATGTCGGAGAAGTCGTTGTGGCCGCGGCCCGTCTTGTGCTGCATGTAACCCACGAGGACTTCCTCGTTGGTGAAGCGCGCTGCCAACTGTTCTGCCGAGGTGACCAGACCGCCGCCGTTGTCGCGCAAGTCGATGATGAGGCCTCGGCATGGAGCAAGGTAGAGCAGTATTTGGTCGAGGTTGCCTTCGCCCAGCTCGTTAGAGAAGGAACTGCATCGCAGGTAGCCGATGTTGTCGTCGAGCACCCGATAGCGCATTCCGTTCGCAATCTGATAGTCGGTGCCGAGGTAGCGGTCGATGAGCTCGGAGGAGTAGTTGGAGGGATAGTCTTCGAACCATGACCAGTAGCGGCCCATGTCGAAGGAGGTATAGAGGTTGACGTGTCCGTCGCGAAGTTCGGAGAGCATGTTCGTCAGCACCTCGAACTTCTGTCGGGCAGACATGCCGTCGTCGAACTGTGGGGCATAGCGGGCATACACTTCGTTCCAGTCCAGTCCGTATTCCTTGTTCTTATAGTCAAAGAAGCAGTAGTGCTCGTCGATGATGTGCCACAGGGCTTCAAAGTTGCCTCGGGGCGTGTCGGCATATTCCTCTTCGGTCACGCAGGAAGACAGGAAGAGTGAAAGAGTGATAACGTAAAAGAGTGAAAGGCTTCTTTTCACCTTGTCGTGTTTTTTATTCGTCTTTCTTGTCTTCATATTTTCTTATCTTTTCACAATGTATCCGATGACGAGCATGTGGGCATAGTCATGAAACTTCAGGTTGTTCGCCTCGCGCTGCCGGTAGTCACCACGATAGCCAATGCGGAAGGTGTGCCGACGGATGGTGAAGTCGACCGTGAGCATGTGGCGCAGCGAGAGGGCGTTGAAGGGCGTCGTCATGACGACGTTGTGGTCGTAGTTGCCCTGCGTGAATATTTCGTAGTATGACTGTCCGTACTGCGGCGTGAAGGCGGCACCGAGAAGGGGTAGGGTGGCCTGATAGTTGACGGTGAAGTCCTTGTGGAACACGCTGATGGTCTTCCCTGCACAGGCACTGATGCCGATGTCGGCACCTGCCTGCAGCTGAGCCGGGTTGTTGCCGTTGCGAGTGTTGTAGAGGCCGCCGATGGCTGCTGTAGCAGAAGGCCCGATGGTCAGGCGGGCTTTGCTGACGGGCAACGGTAGCAGCCAGTCGTGTTGGAAGTCGACACGTCCGCCGAGGTAGTCGCCGTTGTTGGCGCGGTTGCTGGAGGTGGTGACGTGGAGTCCCCACAGGGTCTGCCGTGTCCACGGGCTGTCGTCCTTCTCGCGGGCGTTGACCGATAGCAGGCTTACTGCCGTTCCGCTGTATTGCTCAGGTGACAGGTAGGTGTCGAGCACGTTGGCAGAGCCGATGCCGAGAAGGGATGCCTTCGTGTCGGTAGGCTGGGCACGGAGGGGGAGGGAAAGGAGCTGCAATGCTATCGCAGCATAGAGGACAAGGAGACGACGGTGCTTACTCATCTTCGGGGAACAGGCTGAGTTGGAAGGGAATGTCGGAGGGGTTCTGGCGGATGGGTTTCTCTGGGGTTTCCGGGTTTTCCGGTTCTTCAGGTGTTTCTTGGCTTTCCGGTTCTTCCGTTTCTTGCGGTGTTTCCGGGTTTTCCGGTTGTTCCTGGTTTTCCGGTTCATCGGGTTGTTCTTCCGGCTCCTCAGGGAACCTCAGCGGTTCAAGTTCCTCCACCGAGTCGACCTCCCAGGTGGCGATGCGTTTGCCCTTGGCGGTGACTTTCTTCACCTGGATGAACTCGTCGACATCAATCTCCATGTCGGGCCGGTGGGCGTCGATGCCGCCGAAGTGGACGAGAACGCGCGGATAGACCTGGTCGGTGAGCAGCAGCAGACGGCTCTTCGGGTTCTCGCCCAACAGGTTCTGCCGTTTCTTCATATACTCCAGCTGGAAGCGCTTGATGTAGGGATAGTCGTTGTTGTCAGCATCGAAGAGCACTGCCGTCCATACCTTGTCGGGGTTGAATTTCTCGATGACGCGGATGTTCTGCTCGTAGTGGTTGTTGACATCGGTGTTGGTGAAGTAGAACTCGTTGCTGTCGAGGATGACGAGGATGAGCTCTTCTTCGTTGAATTCACCGAGGTAACGTCCGTGCTGTTCGTAGTTGATGCGGCTCACGTCGGGGTCGAACCATACCTTGCGTCCGCCGAGCGTCGAGTGGCCGTGGCTCTTCAGTGTCACACGCTGCACGGGCAGTCGCGTCAGCAGGTTGCCTTTCGAGCCGCGACCCTTGATGAGTACGTCGGAGAAGTCTTTGGTCATGAAAAGTGTCTTCTTCTTCGACGAGGCAATGAAGGTGGGGTCGAAGGCCACCTTGATGACTTCCGCCTCGCCGTTGGGGTTGGCGGTGAAGTACATCACCTTCGAGCCGGGCGTGCCGTTGGTCAGGTCGTTTTCGCGGTCGCGGGTGATGCCGGTGATGTTGAACCGCTTGATGTAATAGGGACCGTTCTTGCCGTCGCGGTAGACAGCGTTGTAGATGGTGCGCTGGTCGTTCTTCTTAAAGACCTGCAGGTGCATGACGTTTTTTCCGACAAATACTTTCTCGGCCACGCGGATGACCTTATACTTGCCGTCCTTGAAGAATACGATGATGTCGTCGATGTCGGAGCAGTTGCAGACGAACTCGTCCTTCTTCAGCCCTGTTCCGATGAAGCCTTCGTTGCGGTTGATGTATAGTTTCTCGTTGGCTTCGACGACCTTCGTGGCGACGATGGTGTCGAAGTTGCGGAGCTCGGTCAGTCGCGGATGGTCCTTGCCGTATTTTTCCTTGATGAACGTGAACCAGTTGATGGTGACGTCGGTCATGTGGGCGAGGTCGTGCTCGATGCCTTTCAGTTCGTCCTTGATGCGGGCGATGAGTTCGTCGGCCTTGTCCTTGTTGAACTTCAGGATGCGCTGCATCTTGATTTCCATGAGGCGGAGGATGTCGTCGCGGGTGACTTCGCGGATGAAGTCGGGTTTGAAAGGCTCCAGCCGCTTGTCTACATGCTCGACGGCTTTATCCATGTTTTCTGCCTGTTCGAAGCCTTTGTCCTTGTAGATGCGCTCTTCGATGAAGATGCGTTCGAGCGAGGCGAAGAAGAGTTGTTCGAGCAGTTCGCCCTTCCTGATTTCGAGTTCACGACGCAACAGCGCCTTTGTGTGTTCGGCTGAATGGCGCAGGACATCGCTGACGGTGAGGAAGCAAGGCTTATCGTCCATGATGACGCAGCAGTTGGGCGAGATGTTGGTCTCACAGTCGGAGAAGGCGTAGAGGGCGTCGATGGTCTTGTCTGACGACACGCCGGGAGCCAGGTGCACCTGTATCTCTACTTCCGCCGAGGTCATGTCGTCGACGCGGCGCACCTTTATCTTTCCTTTCTCGACGGCCTTCAGGATGGACTCCTTCAGCGTGTCGGCAGTCTTACCGAAGGGTATTTCGCGGATGACGAGCGTCTTTTGGTCGAGTTTCTCAATCTTTGCACGCACCTTCACGACGCCGCCACGCTGGCCGTCGTTATATTTCGAGACATCGATGGAGCCTCCCGTGGGGAAGTCGGGATAGAGTTGGAACTCTTCGCCGCGCAGATAGCTGATGGCGGCATCGCAGAGTTCCACGAAGTTATGAGGCAGGATCTTCGACGACAGACCGACGGCGATGCCCTCGGCACCCTGCGCCAGCAGCAGCGGGAACTTGACGGGCAGCGTGATGGGTTCCTTGTTGCGGCCGTCGTAGCTGAGCTGCCAGTCGGTGGTCTTCGGATTGAAGACGACGTCGAGGGCAAACTTCGACAGCCGCGCCTCGATGTATCGGGGTGCAGCGGCACGGTCGCCCGTGAGAATGTTTCCCCAGTTACCCTGCGTGTCGATGAGCAGTTCCTTCTGTCCCAACTGCACAAGGGCATCGCCGATGGAGGCATCGCCGTGGGGGTGAAACTGCATGGTGTGGCCGACGATGTTGGCAACCTTGTTGTAGCGGCCGTCGTCCATGCGCTTCATGGAGTGCAAGATGCGTCGCTGGACAGGCTTGAAGCCGTCCTCGATATGCGGTACGGCACGTTCGAGAATGACGTAGCTGGCATAGTCGAGAAACCAGTTCTGATACATTCCCGAAAGGTGATGCACGGCGGCAGCGTCGAAACGGTCGACAGGCTTATAGTCGGAGTGAGCTTCGGGCTCGTCTGGGTTCTCCGGAGTTTCCGCGTCTGCCGGAATGTCCGAAACTTCCGGACTGTCTGGAATTTCCGGCTGCTCCGGGTTGTCAATGTTTTCTAAAATCTCGTCGTCTTTTGTCTCGTCGTTCATAGTTCGATGGGTTATAATCGGCAAAAATACAAAAAAAAAATGAAACGGCGCACGTTCGCGCCGATATATTCATTTTTTTTTAGTTTTGGCAGTGCTTCCCTTAGGCTTTCCCGGTTGAGTCTTTCGGCAAGGCCGATAGTATGCTTCGGTTGAGCCGAAGGTACCTTTCGTGAAAGTAAATTCAGTTGTTTTATTTTATTACTTCTTATCATTCGCCGTGCGAAAACCACAGGTGGGGTGGGGGAGACGAGCCTGTGAATAGGGCTTTTATATTAAATAATGTTGTCGGATAGTGAAAAAAGCATGTCGAAGGGTTCTGATATGACGAAAAAAGTGTAACTTTGCACTTCAAAAAGCATAAAACAACAAAACAATATGGCACAAGAAGACGTTTTCAAAAAGATTGTAAGCCACTGCAAAGAGTATGGCTTTGTGTTTCCGAGTTCAGAGATTTATGATGGTCTGGGCGCCGTCTACGACTATGCGCAGAACGGTGTCGAGCTGAAGAATAATATCAAGGAGTACTGGTGGAAGTCCATGGTTCTGCTGCACGAGAACATCGTCGGCATCGACTCCGCCATCTTCATGCACCCCACGGTGTGGAAGGCCTCAGGACATGTGGATGCCTTCAACGATCCCCTCATCGACAACCGCGACTCGAAGAAGCGCTATCGCGCCGACGTCTTGATTGAAGACCAGATTGCCAAATATGACGAGAAGATTGAGAAGGAAGTGGCCAAGGCCCGCAAGCGCTTCGGCGATGCCTTCAACGAAGAGCAATACCTTGCCACATCGCCCCGCGTAGCTGAGACACGGCAGAAGCGCGATGCCCTGCACGAGCGCTACACAAAGGCCATGCAAGGTCCCGACCTTGACGAGCTGAAGCAAATCATCATCGACGAAGAAATCGTATGTCCCATCAGCGGCACCAAGAACTGGACCGACGTGCGTCAGTTCAATCTGATGTTCTCCACCGAGATGGGTTCTACTGCCGATGGTGCCATGAAAATCTACCTGCGTCCTGAGACGGCACAGGGTATCTTCGTCAACTACCTCAACGTTCAGAAGACCGGCCGCATGAAGATACCCTTCGGTATTGCCCAGATCGGTAAGGCCTTCCGCAACGAGATTGTGGCCCGCCAGTTTATCTTCCGTATGCGTGAGTTCGAACAGATGGAGATGCAGTTCTTTGTCAAGCCCGGCACCGAGCTGGAGTGGTTCCCCAAGTGGAAGGAGACGCGTATGAAGTGGCATCAGGCCCTGGGCTTCGGTGCCGAGAACTACCGTTTCCACGACCACGAGAAGCTCGCCCACTATGCCAACGCTGCCACCGACATCGAGTTCCACATGCCCTTCGGCTTCAAGGAAGTGGAAGGCATCCATTCGCGCACGAACTTCGACCTGTCGCAGCACGAGAAGTATTCAGGCAAGTCTATTAAGTACTTCGACCCCGAAACCAACGAGTCTTACACGCCGTTCGTCATCGAGACTTCTATCGGTGTCGACCGCATGTTCCTCAGTATCATGTGCCACTCGTTCGAGGAAGAGCAGCTCGAAGGCGGCGAAACCCGCACCGTGCTCCACCTGCCCGAAGCATTGGCTCCGGTGAAGTGCTGCGTCATGCCGCTGGTGAAGAAGGACGGACTGCCCGAGAAGGCCCGCGAAATCATCAACGACCTGAAGTTCCACTTCAACTGCCACTATGAGGAGAAAGACTCCATCGGCAAGCGCTATCGCCGTCAGGATGCCATCGGTACGCCCTACTGTGTCACCGTCGACCACGACACCTTGCAGGACGGTTGCGTCACCCTGCGCTATCGCGACTCGATGAAGCAGGAGCGCGTCCGCATCGAAGACCTGCGCGGCATCATCGAAGACAAGGTCAGCATTGCATCCCTGCTGAAGAAACTGATCTAATTGGAGAACGAAGAATGAAGAATGAAGTATTAGGCAGAATGAAGAATGTGGAGTGTAGAAGGAAGAATGTGCTGACGACGTTGTTGTGGGCAGCATTCTTCGTTCTTCAATCTTCATTCTTCGTTTCCTGTAAGGAGAGCGATAACACCGTAGAGGAATATCCTGATTGGAAGAACAAGAACGAAAGTTTCTTCAGTCAGCTCTACGAGCAGGCAAAGGCCGCAGAGGCTGCCGGCAGCAAAGAATACAAGGTCATCCGCAACTGGACCTTTATGCCCGACGGCGACACGTTCAAAGGCGTCGCCGCCGACCACGTCGTCGTACAGGTGCTTCAAGACGGAGGCAGCCAGAACCCCAGCCCCCTCTATAACGACACCGTTGTCGTGAGCTATCAGGGCCGACTGCTGCCCTCAACGAGCTATGCCAACGGACGCGTCTTTGAAGACCACCTCAACGGTGCCACCGACCCACGAGCCTTCGACTATGTAAAGATGGGCGTCTCGACAACCGTCACCGTCTCTTCCACAGGCACCACAAGTTCCTCGTCGAATATCGACGGCTTCACCACCGTGCTGCAACACATGCGCGTCGGCGACTTCTGGCGCGTCTATATCCCCTATCAGTTAGGCTATGGCGAGGAAGACACCAGTACGATTCCCGCTTATTCAACGCTTGTCTTCGACCTTTATCTCAAAGCATACTATCACCCCGGTGAGGTTGTGCCGCCCGTTCAGGCAAAAGCCTCGTCGGAGTGGATAGAAGACTAAGCAATCCCTCTTGGCATCCATCAGCCGAAGCGACGCACTGCTTGCCAGCATCCGTGAAGGGCGGATGCTGACGACAAGCGAAAAGCTCAGTCTCATTGTCAGCCTGAGTATTCCCTCTATTTTAGCTCAGATTTCCGCCACGGTGATGTTTTTCATCGACTACGCCATGGTCGGACACCTCGGCGAGAAGGCCACAGCTTCTGTGGGTCTCGTCGAGACCACCACATGGCTGTTGGGCGGACTGGCCTCGGCAGCCAACATGGGCTTCTCCGTGCAAGTCGCCCACTTCATTGGGGCCAACGACTTCGAGGCCGCCCGCCGTGTGCTCAGGCAGTCGCTGGTGTGCTGTTTCCTTTGGAGTTTCATCCTCTCGATGGTCTGCGTGGCTGTTCATGCCCAACTGCCTTTCTGGCTGGGCGGTACCGCCGATATTGCCGGCGACGCTTCCATGTATTTCCTGATTATCGGCCTTGCCGGTATCTTCTTCCAGATGGAAGGCCTGGCAGGCTCGATGCTGAAGTGTTCGGGCAACATGCGTATCCCGTCGGCACTGAACATCATGATGTGTGTGCTCGACGTCGTCTTCAACTATATCTTTATTTATCAGTTGGATATGGGCGTCAAGGGAGCGGCCATGGGAACCGGCCTTGCCGAACTGATTACCGCCCTGCTCATGCTCTATTTCCTGCTCTTCCGAAACAAAATGCTTCGGCTCATTGGACATGTCGGTTCGTTCCGACCGAAGGCCGACACCATCAAGACTGCCTTCAAAATCGGTGCACCGATGGGACTGCAGCATCTGCTCATGGGGTCGGCGCAAGTCGTCAGTACCATCATCGTGGCACCATTGGGAACCGTGGCGATTGCCGCCAACTCAATGGCCATCACCGTCGAAAGTCTTTGTTACATGCCGGGCTATGGCATCGCCGAAGCAGCCACGACCCTTGTCGGACAGAGTATCGGTGCCGGCCAGCGTCTGCTGACACGTTCGTTTGCCCACATGTCAGTCGGCTTGGGCATTGACGTGATGACGCTGATGGGTGTGCTCATGTGGATTTTCGCACCGGAGCTGATGGCAGTGATGTCACCCGTCGACGAGATTGTCCGCCTGGGTGCAGAAGTGTTACGCATAGAGGCTTGGGCAGAGCCGATGTTTGCCGCCGCCATCGTCTGTAACGGCGTGTTCGTAGGAGCTGCCGACACGATGATACCGGCCATTATGAGCCTGTGTTCCATGTGGTGCGTGAGGTTGTCGTTGGCTGCCATGTTGGCCAAAGACTATGGACTGAAAGGCGTGTGGACGGCAATGGCCATCGAACTGACCTTCCGTGGAAGCATCTTCCTTCTCCGGCTGTGGCGAGGCCGATGGGCGTCACATCAGACAACAAAAAAAGTGGAGGCTTAGCTCCACTTTTTTTGTCTCAGTCGTTTGGTGGTTTGGGGATATTACCTTTTTGGGTCAGTAACTTTCCTAAACGACTAAACCACCAAACGACTAAACTACCAACCAATCTATCTCTTGCACTCAAGGAGCAGCGGCAGTTTGCCGTCGTCGATGAGTTTCAGGATGAGTTCACCGAAGAGAGTGTTCTGCCAGGCAAACCATGAGCGGGTGAACTTCTTGGGGTTGTCCTTGTTGAACGACTCGTGCATGAAGCCAGTGTCGGCATCGGTACGCATCAGTGTCTCGATGCACCACTTGATTTCCTGGTCGCTTTGCGAAGTGAAGGCCTTCATCATGATGGACATCGGCCAAACCATGTCGTAACCGATATGCGGACCGCCGATGCCTTCGCCGGCTTTACCGCTGAAGAAGTAAGGATTGGAGTCGCTCCATACGAAGCGGCGAGTGTTCTGATAGATGGGGTCGTTGATGTCGACATCGCCCAGATAGGCCATTGCCAAAAGAGAAGGTACGTTGGCATCGTCCATAAGCATGTGATTGCCGAACCCGTCGACTTCGAAGGCATAGATGCGGCCGAAGTAAGGATGGTTGACGACGGCATACTGCTTCAGTGCGTTTGAAACCTCATTGGCAAGGGCTGTGCACTCGTTGGCCAGCTTCTCGTTGTGGTTCACCTTCTCAAGTATTTCGGCAGCCTTCTTCAGGTTCGAAACAGCCATGAAGTTCGAGGGAATGAGATAGAGGAACGTCGTGGCGTCGTCGCTGGGGCGGAAGAAAGAGCAGATGAGTCCGCAGGGTTTCACGGGGTTGCCCAGTCCGTCGTTGCTGACGGTGTCGCCCTGACGCTCGGTAACGCGCTGGAAGTGATAGGGTCCGACGCCGTTCTTACGTTGTTGCTCGTGGAAGGTGCGCAGGATGTTCTCCATGGCCTTCAGCCACTCTTCGCCGAAGATGCTTTCATCGCCCGTCACCTGCCAGTAGTGGTAGGCCAATCGAAGAGGATAGCAGAGGGAGTCGATTTCATACTTGCGCTCGTGGAGGAAGGGGTTCATGTCGGTCAGGTCCTTCATCCAGTCGCCGTCGGGGCGTGCTTCCTTATTGAATGCGTTGGCATAAGGATCGAGGTTGATGCACTTCAGCTGACGGAGGATGACGCCGCGCAGCATGGCCTTCAGCTTTGGGTCGTCGTTGGCAAACTGCACATAGGGCCACACCTGAGCACCCGAGTCGCGGAGCCACATGGCATGGATGTCACCGGTGTAGACGAAGGTGTCGTCCTTGCCATCCCAGTGAACGGTGGTGTCGAGGGTGTTGGGGAAGCAGTTCTCAAACATCCAAGCCAGATAGGGATTGGTCTTGAGGAGTTCCTTTACTTCGTTGATTTTCTTCTCAATGGCATCCGACGTGAAGAGTCGCTCGGCCTCTTTCGGCCGGTTGGTCTTCATTGCGGTCTTGTCTTTCTTTGCCTCAGGGGCAACACCCGTCATGCCGTCAAGGGCATAGGTGTTGGCAGCTGTAGCCATGAACATCATGGTTCCCAGTGTCAGCATCTTAACTGTTCTTTTCATACGATTTTCTTGATGTTTGATATTGTTTTTATTGCTTGATGATTGCAAAGTTAGAGAAAAATTATCTGAAAAATGCAAAACGACCGCTGTTTTTTCTTTTTTTCGTAAAATTATGTGTAATTTTGCCGACGATAGCGCGTGTGCGTATAAATATAGGTATATAAGACCGGGATGAAGTTTGACGAAGTAATCGGACAACAGGAAGCAAAGGAACGCCTTGTGCAGATGGTCACAGAAGGCCGCCTTCCCCATGCCTTGTTGCTTTGCGGCCCTCAGGGTTGTGGCAAGATGGCATTGGCATTGGCCTTTGCCTCTTATCTGCTTTCCGAGGCCGCCCCGCAGCCGCAAGCCGAAGCAGACTCCTTCTTCGGTATGGAGCCAGTGAGTCCTGTGCGTAACAGCAATGCCGAGGCGATGCTGGCCAAGTTTGAGCATCCTGACCTTCACTTCTCCTTCCCGGTCATCAGACCTTCCGGCACTTCCGCCGAGCATAAGATGTCGAGTGACGACTTCATTCAGCAGTGGCGACAGATGCTGCAGGAGGGACCTTATTTCACGATGGACCGATGGCTCGACTTTATGGATGCAGCCAACCAACAGGCTGTCATGGGAGTAGGTGAGAGTGACGAGTTGTTGCGTAAGTTGTCGCTGAAGTCGAGTCAGGGTGGCTATAAGGTGGTTGTGATGTGGCTGCCTGAGCGCATGAACCAGGAGTGTGCCAACAAAATACTGAAACTACTTGAGGAACCACCCACACAAACCGTCTTCCTCTTGGTCTGTGAAGAGCCGGAACTGTTGTTGGAGACCATCCGCAGCCGAACCCAGCGCATTGACATCCGTCGCATTCGGATCGAGGACATTGAGCAGGCCTTAATCAGCCGAAGGGGAATAGAGCCTGACGATGCCCGCCGTATTGCCCACAGTGCCAATGGAAGTTGGCAGAAAGCATTGGAAACCCTCGACACGGATAATGAGAACCAGCAATTCTTCGAACTCTTCGTCCAACTCATGCGCATGGCCTATAAACGCGATGTAAAAGGATTCAAACTGTGGAGCGAGCAGGTGGCAGCCTTCGGTCGCGAGCGGCAGAAGCGTTTCCTTACCTATAGCAGTCGGATGGTGCGAGAGAACTTTATGTATAATTTCGGAAAGCCCGAACTGTGTTACATGAGTCGCGAGGAGGAAGATTTTGCCAAGAACTTCGCCCGCTTCATCAATGAGGCTAACATCGTGGAAATCAGTGAACTGCTCGCCCGTGCTCAGCGCGACATCGGACAAAATGCAAATGCCAAAGTCGTCTTCTACGACCTCGCCCTCCAGATGATAGTCTTGCTGATAAAGAAATGAAAAGAAGGTATGGCCTTCCAGCCAGCTCCTAACGATATATAGTGTTTTATAATAACGATATATAGTGTTTTATAATCATAAAAAAGAAACAGAAGGTGGATTATAAAGATATGAAATTCAAGGTGTTCCGCGGTTGTGGCCGTGGACTGAGCCGACAGGGATGTGGCCGTCAGAACAAACAGCTCAACAGCTACGACTGGCTGGCTGACGTCCCCGGAAATGTCGATACGACCGACCTTGTGGAAGTGCAGTTTAAGAACACCCGCAAAGGCTATTATCACAACGTCAACAACCTCGACCTGAAGAAGGGCGACATCGTGGCGGTAGAAGCCAATCCGGGACATGACATCGGCGTCGTCACGCTGACCGGCCGTCTTGTCGAGCTGCAACTGAAAAAGGCTAACATCAAGTCGCCCGATGACATCCGCCGTATCTACCGCATTGCCAAGCAGGTAGATATGGACAAGTATTATGAGGCGAAGGCCCGCGAGCATGACACGATGATTCAGAGCCGGCAGATTGCCAAAGACCTCGGGCTGGACATGAAAATCGGCGACGTAGAGTATCAAGGTGACGGCAACAAAGCCATCTTCTATTATATCGCTGATGAGCGCGTAGACTTCCGTCAGCTCATCAAGGACTTGGCAGCAGCCTTCCATGTGCGCATCGAGATGAAGCAGATTGGTGCCCGTCAGGAAGCAGGCCGTATCGGCGGAACAGGTCCTTGCGGTCGTGAACTCTGCTGTGCGACGTGGATGAAGAACTTCATCAGTGTCGGCACCAATGCAGCCCGTTTCCAGGACATCTCGCTGAACCCGCAGAAGCTCGCCGGCATGTGTGCCAAGCTGAAATGTTGTCTGAACTTCGAAGTCGATGACTATGTGGAAGCCGGCCGCCGCTTGCCCGCCAAGGATCAGGTGCTTCAGACTGCCGACAGCGACTACTATTTCTTCAAGGCCGACATCCTGGCAGGGCTTGTCACCTACAGCACCGACAAGAAGCTGGCAGCCAATCTGGAGACCATATCGGCAGACCGTGCCCGCGAGATTATCGAGATGAACAAGCGAGGCGAGAAGCCACTCTCCCTCATGGAAGACGGTACGAAGAAGGCTGATGACCGTCCGAAAGATCTTCTGGCCGATGCCGACATCAGCCGTTTCGACAGTGCCCGTCGCAAGAAGAAAAAGAAGCGCACAGGCAATCGCGAAGACCAGCCACAGCAGGCCGAAGGCAAAGCTCCGTCGCGAGAAGAACGAAACGGTCGCAGCGAAGGCCGCGGATCCAGGAACAACCGTCGTCAACACAACCGGCAAGACAATAACGTCCCTCAAAATGCAGCTAAGAACGAAGCGCCAAAGGCTGAGAAGACTGATTAGTGCCGCCTTGTGGACGCTTGTGGTGGTGACGTTCTTGGCGTGCAGTGGGCAGAAGGTGTATGACTCTTATTGCCATACACCTCTGGCTGGTTGGGAGAAAAACGACCCCGTCGAGTACGATGTCCCGCCCGTAAAAGTCGCCGGCGACTATGCCGCTGAGGTGGGCATCCGTATTACCGATGCCTTTCCCTTTACAGCCCTTTTCCTTGTTGTGACAGAGACTGTTGTTCCTTCAAACAAAGTCGGTACCTTGTCGCGCGAAACCACCACGACACATGTCCTTACCTGCGATTTTATGAATGCCGACGGAAAGGATGCCGGTCGTGGGTTGAGCTATCATCAGTTTGCCTATCCTCTTCCCTCCATTTCATTGCAAGAGGGCGATTCGCTCCATGTTTCCATCCGCCATGACATGAAGCGAGAGATATTAACGGGTGTCAGCGACATCGGGTTGACCCTTTCAAAAGAATAATGAGCGGCAGACGAACACGAACAACACGAAATCCCGTTCACCCCTCTGTTCGGTCAGTAGTTTTCTAAGGCTTCCCTCTGTTTTTTCCTTTCTTTCTTCGATACCCATCGGCGTGACTTGTCGAAACGGGCCAGTGGGGCGAAGAAGTCGAAAGTCGCCAATCCCTTTGGTGCCATCGCACCTCCTTCGGCGGCAGCCTGTGCAATGCCCATCGTAATGGCAGGTGCTATCTCGAGGCGCTTGGCCGTGATGACGACTTCGGACAGTTCGTTGACTAAGGGCAGAAGGCGCAGGGTGTCAGCCTTCATCTCGTCGATGGTCACCTTTCGCGTGAGAAATCGTGGATGGCTGGCTTCGGCCCATTCGAATGGTTCCTTGAAGACATATTCTCCTTTCCAGTCGGTCGTGTCCACTTCGTTGTGGTTTGTATAGATGATGACATCGCGTTGCGGTACCCCCGTCGACATATCGACGACAATGCCCCTGACCTGTCCTTCGGCGGCAACCATTGTGCAGAGAAAGACAATTGTAATCATCAGTTTGTGTGCGTTCATCGGTGCAAAAGTACTACGGATGTATCATAGCGGCAAATCTTTTCTTTTTTCTTAATTTCTTTTAGTCGTCATTATATTAATGAGCGTGAAATACTAAGAATATTTCAAAAAAATATGGTGATTAGGAAATTTATTGTTAATTTTGCAGGGTATATTGTATAAGACTATTATGATGACAGTGACAATTCTTGATAATCGCCCCTTGCTGCGCCATGAGATAGAGCAGGTGGCTGAGGTCGCCGGCTATCTGTGGCAGAACGGATGGGCCGAGCGCAATGGTGGTAATATTACCGTGAACATCACCCCCTTTGTTGATGACGACATGCGCCAGATGAAAGCCATTGCGGCACCAGTCGCTATTGGACTGACATTGAAACACTTGCGCGGTTTCTACTTCTACTGCAAGGGCACCGGAAAGCGAATGCGCGACCTCGCCCGCTGGCCCATGCAGAACGGCAGTATCATCCGTATCCTCGACGACGGTGCCCACTATGAAATCATCGCCGACGAACCCGTCAAACCCACCAGTGAACTGCCGTCCCATCTGGCCGTCCACAACCGACTCGTAGAGAAAGGATCGCCCTATCGTGCCACTGTCCACACCCATCCCATCGAACTCGTCGCCATGAGCCACAATCCGAAAATGCTCGGTAAGGACGTACTGACACGCCTGCTCTGGTCGATGATTCCCGAGACAAAAGCGTTCTGTCCCCTCGGACTCGGTGTCGTTCCCTATCAGTTGCCCGGCAGCAATGAGTTGGCAGAGAATACGTTAAGGGAATTGGAGGACTATGACGTCGTGCTTTGGGAGAAACATGGAGTCTTTGCCAAGGGACTTGACGTGATGGATGCTTTCGACCAGATTGATGTCCTCTCGAAGTCGGCCCACATCTATGTCGCCGCCCGTCAGATGGGCTTCGAGCCTGAAGGTATGAGCGATGAACAGATGGCAGAGATGTCGCGAGCATTTAATTTACCAAGATAAAAACGACAATTAAAGCGATTAATCATGAAAAAGAATCATCTTAAGACCCTCATGCTGGCCGTTGGTCTGCTGATGGGAACCGTGCAGCTCTCTGCACAAGTAGTTGACAAAAAAGTACAGCAGCAAATCGACCAGTCCGCAAAACAAACGACCGAGGCACTCCAGAAAGCCGAAAAGGCCACAGCCTATCAGGAAGCTTCCGCCACCGATGCCAAGGCTCGTGCCAAGGCTGCCGCCAAGCAACAGAAAGACTTGAAGAAGGCTGCCAAGGAGGCTAAGCAGCGTGAGAAGGCTGCCAAGGAACGCCAAAAGGAAGCCAAGCAAGCCCAGAAGGACGCTCAGAAGAAGGCCAAGGCCGAGGCTCAGCGCCTGAAGGCCGAACTGGCTGCCAAGAAGGCTCAGAAGGAAGTGGAAAAGACCCAGCGCAACGTGCAGAAGACAGAGGAAAAGCTCAATACTGCCAAGGCCAAAGGTATTGAGAATGCAAAGATACTGAAGCTTGAGGCAGCCAATGTAAAGGCTCGCCAGCAGCATCAGAAAGCCCTCGACAAGGCAGAGAAGGCCAATGCTAAGCTAAAATAAGAAATGAACACAATGAAAAGACTCTTTTTCTCTTGTCTGGCAGTAGCTGTCGCCATGTTCTGTCAGGCTCAGCTGGCCGTCAACACACCGCCGAAACCCGAGAGCCAGCAGCACGTCCTCAAACTGACGGCACCCGCCCTTGACACCGTTCGCGTGGCCTTCGTCGGCCTTGGTATGCGCGGGCCAGGGGCCGTTGAGCGGTGGAGTCAGATTGAGGGCACCGACATTGTGGCCCTCTGCGATATTGAGGAAAGTCGTGTCGACAGCACACAGAAGATATTGGAGCGTCATGGCCGTCATCAGGCTGCCGCCTATTTCGGTGATGTAGAAGCCTATAAAGAGATGTGCAAGCGCGACGACATCGACATCGTCTATATCTGCACCGACTGGGTGCATCATGTGCCCATCGCCCTCTTTGCAATGGAACACGGGAAGCATGTTGCCATCGAAGTCCCTGCGGCCACAACAATGGAGGACATCTGGGCGCTCGTCAATGCTTCCGAGCGGACGCGCAAGCACTGTATGATGCTTGAGAACTGCGTCTATGACTTTTTCGAGATGGCTTGTCTGCAGATGGCGCAGCGCGGACTGTTCGGTGAGGTGCTTCATGTGGAAGGCTCCTATCTTCATAACCTTGAAGACTTCTGGACACAGTACTGGAACAACTGGCGGCTCGACTTCAACCGCAACAACCGCGGTGATGTCTATCCGACGCATGGCTTCGGACCGGACTGTCAGCTGTTGAACATCCATCGCGGCGACCGGCTCGACTACCTCGTGGCCGTCGACACAAAGGCTGCCAACGGGCCTCATCAGGTCTATAAGCAGACGGGGAAGGTCGACCTCGACTTTGCCAATGGTGACCAGACCTCCACGCTCATCCGAACAGAGGCTGGCAAGACCATCCTCCTTCAGCACGACGTGATGACGCCGCGGCCCTACAGCCGTATGTATCAGGTTGTCGGCACCGATGGCTATGCTTCGAAGTATCCACGGAAGGAACTGCTCTTCCGGCCCGAGAAGATCAAGGGCGACCTGATGCCCGACGAGCCTTCGGAAGAGGTCGCTGAGGGTGCAGAGGTTGCAGAGGTTGCTGAGGGCAAAGAGGCAACGGCGGAAGGTCAGCCTGAACAGCCCAAGCCCGACATCGAGAAGCTGAATGTCCATGAGTGTCTGAGCGACTCCCTGCGCGACGTCATCCTTCAGAAGTATACGCCCCAATGGGTGAAGGACATCGAGGAGAAAGCCAAGGCTGTCGGCGGTCACGGTGGCATGGACTACCTGATGGACTATCGGCTGGTCTATTGCCTGCGCCACGGACTGCCCCTCGACATGGATGTCTACGATATGGCTGAATGGTGCTGCGTGGGCCCCCTCTCGCGCATCTCCATCGAACGTGGCTCGCAACCCGTCCTCATTCCCGACTTCACGCGTGGAGCCTGGCACGAAGTCATCGGCTTCAAATATGAATTTTAATAGAAAGGTATTTTCATCACGAATTGGAGAGTTAGGGAATAGCAGCGACTCACTAAACCCTGAATGGTTGATAGCAGCGACAAGCCTCTAATTCTCTCATTCGTGACAATAAAGATTATGATTAGGAAAAACACATTCTTGATGACGGCGGCCGTGCTCATGTTGTGCTCGGGCTGCACGTCGCATCGTTATCAGCTGAAAAGTGTGGAGCGTACCCGCATCCTCATCGACAGCCGGTTCGACCAACATCCCAATGCCGAGGCCGAAGCCTTACTGCAACCCTACCGGCATGACGTGGACAGCCTGATGAGTCCTGTAGTGGGACGGGCGGCCACCTATCTGTGGGCGCAGAAACCCGAGAGCAACCTGTCGAACCTGTTGGCCGACATCATGGTGTGGGGCGGCAAGGCGTTCAACGAGCAACCCGACTTCGGTGTCTATAACATAGGCGGCATCCGCGCCGCCTTCTCAGAAGGTACTGTCACCTATGGCGATGTGGTCGACGTGGCACCGTTTGAGAACAAAATCTGCTTCCTCACGCTGACAGGCGACAAGGTGACGGAACTGTTCCGGCAGATAGCCTCGACCAATGGCGAGGGTGTCAGTCACGGCGTGCAGCTGGTCATCACTGCCGACGGAAAGCTGGTCTCGGCCCGTCTCAACGGCAAGCCCGTAGACCCCCAAAAGACCTATCGCGTCGCCACCCTCGACTATCTGGCCCAGGGCAATGACAAGTTGGAGGCTTTCCTCTCGAAGACCGATGTGGTGTCGCCACAGGAAGAACAGAATAACGTTCGTTTCATCATCATGGACTACTTCCGTGAGCAGGCAGCCGCAGGGCGTGCCGTCGATGCGAAGGTAGAAGGCCGCATCGTCATGCAAGGCTTGTCCGACAAGGATGCCCGAGAGTTGATGCACTGAACAGTTCATCGCTCAATCGTCAAACACCAATAGTCAATAATCAAATCCAATGAAGAAATATACTCTCCTCCTTTGTCTCGTATGTTGCTGTATGACAGCAACAGCGCAGAAGCAACTCACGGTGCTCCATACCAACGACACCCACAGCACCATCCTTCCCCTGAACCCCAACCTCACCGACACGCTGAAGGCAGGCCGTGGCGGTTTCCTCCGCCGCATAGCCATGTTGGAAGAGGAACGGCAGAAAGACCCCGACCTGTTGCTCTTCGACAGCGGCGACTTCTCGCAGGGTTCACCCTATTATACCTTGTTTAAAGGTGATGTCGAGGTTGAGCTGATGAACCAGATGCACTACGATGCCGCCACCATCGGCAATCATGAGTTTGACTTCGGCCTGGAGAACATGGCGCGCATCTTCCGCAAGGCAAAGTTTCCCATTGTCTGTGCCAACTACGACTTCACCGGAACCCCCGTGGAAGGCCTTACCAAGCCTTACGTCATTCTGAAGCGGAAGGGCGTGAAGATCGGTGTCATCGGGTTGGCACCCGAAATGAAGGGCCTCGTGGATGAGACCAAGTGTCAAGGTGTAGGCTACCTCGACCCGTCAGAAACCTGCAACCGTTGGGCGGACTACCTGAAGAACAAGAAGAAGTGTGATGTCGTCATCGTCATTTCCCACTTGGGTTGGCAGGAGTCGGGCATGGGCGACCAAATGATGATGGCAGGCGCACGCAATGTAGACCTGATACTTGGCGGTCACTCGCACACCTATTTTGAAACCCTTCGCTATACGCCCGATGCCGACGGCAAACAGATTCCCGTCGACCAGAATGGCAAACATGCCATTTTTGTTGGTAAAATGGTGTTGACGGTGCAGTGACTTCCGTTAGTCTTGTCGTCTTCGGGGGTCGCCGCTTTGGTCGGTATAGTAGCCTCGCTGTCCGGTCTTTCCGTCGACGGCGTCGCGGATGCCGGTGCCGGTGATACCAGCCTGTTCGCGCCACAACTCTTCATAGTCGCGGGAGGTATTCCCTCGCGGAACGACGTTGGTGTCGAATTCAAGTTCCACGACTGTTGTGTCCTTGAAGTTACCATAGCAGTAAACGAAGTGGTCGGCATAGCCGGAGTTCTTGATGGTGTTGAATTTCAGGTGAACGAAGCCGTGTTTGTGCGGTAGTACGATGATGGGCAGGTCGTCGCGTGAGACAACACATCCGCAGGTTGTCTGCACCTCTTTGATGAAGAGAGGGTTGTCGGAGAGGTTCTCCATTTCGAAGGTGACCCCCATGATCTCTCCCTGCATTACCGGATAATAGTGGCGCACGGGGTCGATGATATGTATGTCAGCAGGCTCCAGTTCCTTTTCGTAGCAGGCTGTCAGTAGGACGAGCAGCACGAACAACAGTCCATGTCTTTTGTTTTTCTTCATTATTTTCTTCGGCTTCGCTTTTTCCGTTTTCTAATACCCTTCAATCTCATCGATGGCCATCGTTCTTTCGTCCTGATTTCGTACGAAGGTGAGGATGAAAGTTCCGCTACTGTTGGCGGGGATGTCGAATTCTACTACCGACCTGTTGGGGTTGTCAGGCAGTGGGGCGGGTGTATTCCTTGCCAGTTCACGGTGTCCGTCGCTGAGGATGACTTGCTGGGGCAGGTCGATATGGAAGATGATGTTCTTCGTGAGTGAGATGCGCAGCCTTTTGAGTCCCTCGGTAGGCGGAATGGCCAGTCGCAGGGCCGGTGTGGCTGATGAGATCATTTGCCCGCAGTGATAGTTGGAGGGGAGTCCCAGTAGTCCGTCGGTAAGGATGGAAATGTCCGAGTATTCAGGGTCGAGTGCTGTCAGCGGTGTGAGTCTGGCATTTAGCAACAGGTCTTTCTGCCGAGTCTGTTCCCGGTGGGCCTTCATCTCATTGTATTCTTTGATATAGCTTTCAATAAACCAGCAAGCCTCGCTGTACACCTTGACGCCTTGTTCCGCCATCTCTTTGAGAGATGCTGTCAACGTCGGTGTGTCCTCCAACTGTCCGTGGAGTCTCTGCAATTCCAGTCGAGTCAGTGCCAAGGCGCGGCACATCATTCTGATGTCCTTCTGTTCGTTGCCCTTGGTCTGTGGCTTCAGACTTGTGAGTTGTTCGTAGAACCGGTTGAATGCCTTCTCGGGGAGATAGCTTTTGGTGGCCTCTTCCATTCCTCCGTAGAGGGGCAGCTGACGTGCTTGTTCTGCCGTCCATGTTTCTTGCTCAAAGATAAAACCTGCTATCACGTCGCCTGTCATGGGATAATAATCGCGGCATCCCTCCCTGACCAGCTCCCTCCAGTCGCGGTCGGGGTCCTGCAGCAGTTGTCCCAGAACGTAGGTCTTCAGACGGCTGAAGGTACTGTATTCCGTTCCGCTGCCGTTGAGAAAAATACCGCTCACCCCGTTTCGCCGGTATAGTTGGAAGCGTCGCTGCATGATGGTGAAGACGGGAAACGGCGTGAAGTAGTCATCGAAGTTGTTGATATAGTCCCACACATATACATGCTTCACTTTTTCCTTCCATGTCTTCAGCAGTGCTTCAAAATCCTTTTCCTGGGCCGTGGTTGCTGAACACAGCGGGTAGTCCATGGCGCTGACCAGCACGCCGGTGTTTTCCGGCAAGTCGATGTCGGGAGTATTTCTGGTGGTCAGATAGTAGGATGTGAAGAACAGATGTTTTGGAAACCGCTGTGCTATCCGTCGCAACATGTCGAAGACGGCAGGCGAGGCATTCTGTGCGGTGTTGCCCAGTTCCTTGCAGTGCTGGCATTGGCATACCAAAGAGTTGTCATTAGGCAGGATGGCAAATCGCTGCGGCTTGTCTTCGCCGAAGTTCTCTTTGATGTAGGTCTCCAAATAGCTGAACAGCCGGTCAGAGGTGAAGCAGAACTGTTCGCTGTCGCGGTAGCCGTCGTTCCATGCAAAGACGTCATCGACGGGATGTTTCGGCAGGACATTCGACACGTGGTGTCCCCATAGTCCCCAGTCGATGTCGAGGTTGTTCAGGTGGAGGTTTCTGTTGAGGTCGGTTTCTTTTTCGGGCAGATGTATTTCTTTGTATTCAAAGACTCCGGTGTCTTGAGCCTGTGAGCAGCTGCAGAACGGTGGTAGTGATAAGAAGAGTGCGCTTGCGGCGATGAGTGTGATAATATTTTTTTCCATTTGCCGTGTTGGTTTAGAAAGCTACATGTAGTTGCAGGGTGACAGAATAGATGTTGCGATAGGCATCTTTGAGAATGCCTTCTTCGGTGTAGTAAGGGTTGAAGCATGTGTTCCAGTTTCCGGTCAGTCCGATGTACATGTTTTCTGCGCAGAGGTATTTGGCATTGAAGCCCACCATGGCGTTGGTGTGTGAAACCCCTCTCAGTGCCGTCTGTTCGAAGAAGGTGAGTTCCGGGAACGAGCCGAATCCTGTCTGTAGGGCTACCGAAGTGGTGTTGTCGTCGCCGATGAGCAGCATTCCCTTCAGTCCTACATTATAATATATTGATGACTCCATGAGAGTCAGGTCGATTTTCGCAGATGCCGTGATTCTTTCCCATGACTTTTCGAGTGCGGGTGTAGCTATGAGCAGGTCGTACTGTTTGTATGCCCGTCCGCTGTTGTCGCCGAGGAAGAGGTAGGTCTCGGGCGTGTGTCGATAGCCCAGTCGCATGGAGGGTGTCCATCCGTTGTCCGTGGCGTAGTTGGCCCCGATGTTGGCACCTGCCTTGTTGAAGAACCTGTTCGACCATGATGCGCTGACACTTCCGCTCCATCGTTGGTTGAAGGTGTGTTCCCATTGTCCGGTCAGTTCTATTCCGACGCCTCCGGCCTCGGCAGTCTCTTCGTCGTGATAGCCGTCGATGCCTTTGTAGCTTATCTGTCCGGTGTAGGTGTTGTCTTTTTCCAGTCTGCCGTATGCCACGGCGGCTACTGAGTATAGATGTCCGCGCGAGGCGATGCCGTCGGTGCGGGTGTCGAAGGCAGCATGAGTGTATGATGCGTCGATGTGGTTCTTGAGGCTTCTGAACCGCAGGTATCGCATGTGTTGATAGTACTCCTTCTGTTCGGCGTTGGAGGGCTCGTAATAGTGTTTCTGGTGGAGGTATGCCTTGTCGTATTCCTTCTTTTGCTCGTAGGCCAGGCCTCGGGCGTAGAGCAATTCGCGGTTGTTGGCGTCATGGAGCAAGGCAGAGTCGATGACGGCCAGGGCTACGTCGGGCATTTTGTTCTTCAGCAGTTCTGATGCCCATTCGTTGCTGATGCCAGCGAAGGCTGCCGTGAGTTGTGGGTTGGCATAGGTGTCGTCGGCGGTTGTTGGGCGTACTATCGTGAGTGCGTCGGCGTAGCGTCCCTGCTGTTGTAGGGCCACAGCCTGTTTGATGCGGAAATAGGGTTGTTCGGGAAATGCCTCATAGCCACGATGGGCGAAGTCATAGAACAATTCGTTGCGGCGGAGTGTCTGGCTGGCATTGATGCAGTTTCTCAGTGCAATCTCGCTCGTAGGAAGTACTTTTAGCAGTTCTTGTCCTTCCCTGAGCAGTTGGTCGTAGTTTTCGTCCTCGATGAGTTGTTTGAACCGTGTGGCCATGATGTCCTCATAGGCTGAGGCATAGCGCTGGCGGTTGCCGGGGTCTGTGGTGGCAGCGTTCTGATAGAGCGTGCGTGCATGGTCGAATTGTGCGAGTTTTCCGGCTACGGTGATGCTTTTCGACATGGTTGCCGGCCAAGCCTCGTCGTGTGTATCCATCAGTTCGAGAGCCTTCTGCAGGTGTTCGGCGGCGTCGCTCCACTGTTCGTACTCCATGTCGGTGTTCGACAGTCTGACCATCAGGTCGGCATATTCGGTCTTCAGTTCTTCGTTGGCCGGTTGCTTGTTGTATAGTTCCCTGAGCAGTTTGAGGCATTCGTTGGTGTTGCCGGTGCGTTTTTCCAGCGCATAGAGCTTCATGAGCAGTTGTGGCGTCCGTCCGTCGAGTCGTATGGCTTCCGCGATGAATTGCCGTGCATCGTCGTTATATCCTCGTGTGAGGGATGTGTTGATGAGGTAGTTGAGGGCATCGCGGTCATGTGTTTCGTTGTAGAGTTTTCCGTGTACCTCGTAGGGGTCGTTCAGACGTGTGTTTGTTGCCACTTGCTGAAGCAGGTATCGGTAGGGGGCGGCGTGTGGCGGATATACGGTCTTGGCTATTTCCAATGCCTGAGTGTATAGTCCCTGGTCGGTGAGGATGCCCACCGTCTTGTCGGTGAGCTGCTTGTTCTTCGGGAAATATTCGAGGCCTCTGTTGGCGGTGCCGATGGCTCGGTCAAATTCACCCATGCGCTGGTAGATGCCGATGAGTTCGAGGTAGTAGTCGAGATGGTGTGGGTCAAGGTCTATCCATTGTTCCATCTGGATAGCCATCTCTTCAAGGTTGTTCTTTTGGAGTGCCGAAGTCATTTGTGCCTGGTGCCGTCGTCGGAGGTCGTTGCGGACGATGGTGTCGTTGGGGTAGATGCGTGCCAGCCGCTCCAGCATGGCATCGGCTTCGTTGTTGTTTCCCAGTTTCCGGTAGAGGCCTATCTTGCGTCGCCACAGGTCGCGGTCGTAGGGTTGGAACTCCAATAGTTCATTGATGTAGCAGATGGCACTGGAGTAATGTTTGGTGTCGTCTTCCACATCTACGAGGATGCGTTTTGCCTTGAAGTTCTGGTCGTCAATCTGGATGGCTTTCACAAGGTTGTATCGTGCCTCGTTGAGATGTCCGGTGACATAGTAGTAGCGTCCGTTCAGGTAGAGCAGGTTGGGGTCGTCGGGGTAGTCGGCCAGTCCGTTGTCGACTTCCCTTTTTGCTTCATTCCATGCTTTGTTGTTGGCATAGTCTTCTGCTCTCGACACATAGTAGCGTGGTGTGTGCACCTGTGCCGTGAGAATGGAGGGGTAACCTCCCAGGAGACATATTGCCAGCACCAGCCGGGCGATGGTATGTATATGTGGTGTCATGATTTCTTTTCCTCTTTGTTCTTTTTCTTGACTCCCCGTCGTTGTATGGGTTTCCATACTGCCGTTGTATTCCTGATGAACTGCCAGTAGCCGATGTTTGAAAACAGCGTGATGAGCGGATGATATACGAAGGGTTCTATGATTGAGGCCAGAATGAGCCTGATGTAGCTTCGGGTCGTATTGTGCCAGGGTACGGCTTTAGAACTGTAGTCGAAGAGCAGCAGGAAGGCTGTTATGAGTTGTGCGAAGAGGTAGATCATGCCGAAGATGATGGCTGCCGTTCCCCAGTTGACGCCTCCGATGATGATGAGCCAGATCATGAAGAGTATGCCGCCAATCTCCAGTACGGGAGCAATGAATTCGAAGCACATGATATAGGGCAGCACGACGGCTCCTGTGACACCGTAGTGTGGGTTGAAGAACAGTTTCCTGTGGTGGGAGATGATTTCGAAGAGTCCTCGTGCCCATCTCACGCGTTGCCGCTGCATGGCCTTCAGTGACGAGGGTCCTTCGGTCCAGCAGCATACGCTGGGCACCTGCGCCAGGCAGAACTCCTGTCCGCTGTTTTTCATGTAGGTCACCATGCGCAGCAGCATGTCGAGGTCTTCGGCCATACTTGTCTGGTCGTAGCCGCCTGACTTCACGACGACGTCGGTATCGAAGAGTCCGAAGCCGCCTGATATGTTGGGCAGGGCGTTGATGGCCGACCATCCCAGTTTACCGATGAGGAACGACCGCATGTATTCCAGTTGCTGGAACATCGGCAGTGGACTGTCGGGCACATGTACCTCTATCACCTTACCATCTTCCACGACACAGCCGTTGTTCATCAGCATCGTCGCACTGACGCCAATCATCGGGGCGTGGCTGTTGATGACCAGCCACATCATCCTGTAGAGGGCCATGGGTTCTACGATGCAGTCTACGTCGGTGCAGACGAAATACTTGTTGCTGCACACGTTGATGCCCGCATTTGAGCCGTCGCTCTTTCGTCCGCCGTGTTCCTTGTCGACGACGACGAGTTTCGAATAGCGTTCGTCGGTTGACTTGAGCACGCGCTTGATGGGTTTCGACGGTACCTTCATGGCCACGTCATAGGGTACTTCGACAAGGCTGTATTCGGAGATGAGCAGTTCCATGGTCCTGTCGGTGCTGGCATCGTTGACGATGATGATTTCGTAGTTGGGGTAGTCAATCTGCATCAGCGAGTTGACGTTGTCGATGATGGTTACTTCCTCGTTGAAGGCGGGTGCTATGATGGATACGCCTGGTGTGAGCGGAGAGCCTCTCATGAGGTATTTGAGACTTTCGTCGACAGGCACCTCTATGTCTTTCGTCTTCTGTACCCGATAGCTTCCTATGACGAGCAGCAGGTAGCTCAGCATGATGACGATCGAGTAGAAGAAGATGATGTAGCAGAATATGTTATAAATGGTCAGCCACACAGCGTTGTTGTTTTTATTTCTTTTTCAGTATTCTTTATATTTATGCCCAGTTATAGACGGTTTCCACTGATGGGTGGTATGCCTGTTCCTTGTCTAAGGGTATTCGTTCCAGGGTGATGGGGTTGTGGAAGAATGCGAAGAACTTCTTGTCTCCCTGGCAGGCCGTCTGTTCGAGTTCGTCAAACTTCCTGCGTCCTTCCTCGCCGTAGTTATACAGGCACCTCAGGGCCTCGAAACGCACATGGGGGTTCATCGTGTTGTCGTAGCATTCGATGAAGGAGTGCAGGCTGCGTCCTGTGGCCATTCTCACCAGGGCGTGCATCATGGCGACCTTCGTGTCGTCGGGCTGCATGAGCAGTGTGCGCACGATGTCATCCTCGCCGGGAGTATAGTGCAGGTAGCCCCATGTGCGCGAGATTTCCTCAATGAGTTTCTTGTGCTTGCTCTGATGGAAGAGGTCGGCAAGCTCTGCACATGAGGACCGCTGGTCGAAGCGCCTGATGAGTCGGACAAAGACACACAGTGTGTCGGGCTTCTTGTGCATCTTGGCCCATGTGGCGAGGTCGGGCAGTTTCAGTCCGGCAGCCCTGCGCCGTTGCAGCATATAGCCGAGTTCTATCTCGTCGTAGATGCAGCAGTTCTCGTCGAAGAAGTCTGTCTCGAAGTAGTTGAGGTCGCAGTCGGAACTGGAGATCACCGTCAGGTACATGGCGAGTCGGTGGATGCGCTTGCTCTTTGAGTTGAGCAACTTGTTGATAACCCATGGGCTGATGTAGAGCTTGAAATTGCGGAGCATGGCCATGGCCTGCGTCTTATGCTGCATGACGCCAAGGCTCACCTCCCTCTCAAGGAAGTCGCGGATGCCGAATAATTCCAGCAACTTGTTCATGTTGGCGCGATGGCCTTTCGACATCTGGGAGGAGATGCGGAAGAAGTAGACGAGACGGCAGAAGAGCCATTTCTCGTCTTTGTTGCGAAGGGGAAGCTGATGGTCCTTGCTGTTGACTTCAAGGCAGAGGGCCTTGATGATTTCATCGCGTGAGAGGTCGGTCCGGGAAGCAGAAGACAGGATATAGGCAATCCCCTTCCCGTACTGTTTCCTGAGGCGCTCCAAGGTTCTCTCCATATAATGCCGGCGATGGCGTTTAACAAGCAGGGTGACGCCGATGATGGCAATGCCCGTGAGGGAAGCAACGGCGATAGCGGCCGCTATCTGCACCTCCCACGAAAGGTCACGATACATGTTGAAGATGTATGACTGATAGTATTCGCCATACGCCAAGAGCATTTTGAGGTAATATATGATATACGTTTCGGTGTACATGTTTTTTTATGACATCATTCCTTATCGTCTATTAGGTTAAAGGCCACGAAATTACTAATAATTACTCTCAGCCGGTTTTTTTTGCAAGAAAAAAATCTTTTTCTTTGCAATTTATTGATTTGGGTTAATTCCTTTCAGGTTTTCTATTCGAAGTAGAAACTCAGGGCAATCATTTTCGTGTGAGCCTGGTTGATGGCATTCGTATAGCGCAGCATTTCCTTGTTGCGCAGTTCGTCGGCATGTTTCGAGTCGAGACAGTTGGTAAGTCCGAACATGAATTTCAGTTCCGGACGCAGTTTGAAGTAGGGCAGATAGAAGTCGCATCCCATACCTACTTCGAAGAAAACATCACTTCTTTTCAGTTTGATATAGTCGTTTTTGCCGCCTGAAAGGTTGAGCATCGGGCTGACACCTGCCATGAGGTAGGGCCGGTGGTTGTTAAATCGCGGTCCGGCAAAGATGATGTCGCCCGAACAGGCGATATAGGCATTTTTCAGTCCTTGCACCTCTTCGAGTTGCCGGATGGGGTTGCCGTCCTCATCGGTCTGCTGCTTGGGTGTGAAGTTGCGGAAGGTCAGGTGGCGCGTGCCGAAGTACATGGCGGGGGCGATGCGCAACTGGAAGAATTCGTTCAGGCGCAACTCGCCGAGCACACCCACCGTAAATCCGCCGTCCCAACGGTCCTGGTCGATGGTGACGATAGAATTATCGGTCGTGCCATCCTCGTTCACAATCACTTGCGGACCGACGTTCACCATTTCGAGGTCTTGCAGGTGGGTACCCACGATGACACCGAAATGGAAGGGACGCAAGTCGGTATAGGGTTTGTTCTGCACCTTCCGTTCTTGCGCCGTCACTGTTGTCGCACAGCCGATGACGACCGTCAGCAATATGTATAGAAACCGTTTTGACATACAATCAATAGGGTGGAATATCACTCCCGCCTCATGAAATAAAAACGGAAAGAAGGGGCGTTTATTGTGTTTAGTACTTTTTTTTCTCCTTTCTCTGCCCTTTCGTCAGCACGATTCAGCCTTGTCGTAGTGCCGATTCTATGCTTTCAAAAAGTAAAATAGCCTATTTTGGTCAGTAAAATAGCCTATTTTTGTCAGTAAAATAGTCTATTTTTGTTTGTAAAATAGCCTATTTTGGTCGGTAAAATAGCCTATTTTACTTTTCCGGTCCTTACAATCGGCACTGTCGATAGGCGTTATCGGCCTCAAGTCTTTATACTATTTTAAGGGTCTCAAGGCCTTTTTCCATTTCCGTTTCAGTTTTTTTTAGTTATTTGTGAAAAAAGTTTGAAAAAGTTTTCCGTATATCAGAAAAAATGTGTTACTTTGCATTTGAATATTCAAATACACGAGAACCATATTAGAATCCGACGTGAAAGCACATGGCCTTAGGCGGTCTGCTTATAGAGGTAAGTTTGATTGTCAGGCAACAACGCAATTTTGTTAACTAGTTAATAATAAAGATCTTTAATTAATGAAAAAAGTAATGACCTTTGCAGCGCTCATGCTGTGTCAGATGTTTGCCTACGCGCAGACAGCCGAGTTCTTTAAACCCTACAAGGCAACAGATCTTCGTCTGCCTTCTGTTCCCATTGTAGTCAACGACCCTTATTTCTCCATCTGGTCACCCTACGACCAGCTCAATGACGGTACTACGCGCCACTGGACCAACGACGAGATGCCCCTCACGGGCATAGTCCGTGTCGACGGCGTGGCCTATCGTTTCATGGGCGGTGAGAAAGAGTATCTCCTTGAGACTGTCGTCCCGATGGCCGACCAGGAGGCATGGAGAGGTCAGATGACACGGGAGAACCCCGGTCAGGGCTGGCAGGCTGTCGACTTCAACGACGCTTCGTGGCGTCAGCAGGAGGGCGCCTTCGGTACTCCCAGAGAGTATCCCAGCGTGCGCACCCGTTGGACGGAGGCGAACAGCGATGTTTATGTGCGCCGTACGGTTGAGGTCTCGGCAGAAGACGCAGCGGCAGAACTTTATCTCGTCTTCTCACACGACGATGTCTTTGAACTCTATATCAACGGAACCGAGGTCGTCAAGACTGGTGAGACCTGGAAGACCGGCGAGGTGAAGAAACTCCCGGCCGGCCTCGTCAAGCCCGGACGCAACCTTATTGCCGCCCACTGCCACAACACCACCGGCGGTGCCTATCTTGACTTCGGCATCTCGAAGAACGTGCTGAAGAAGCACGCCGACGTGAAACTCGCCGTGCAGAAATCGGTCGACGTCCTCGCCACCAATACCTATTATACCTTCCAGTGTGGCCCCGTCGACCTCGACGTCGTCTTCACTGCCCCGATGCTCATTGACAACCTCGACCTGCTGTCGATGCCCATCAACTATATCTCCTATCAGGTGCGCCCCACCGACAAGAAGGAGCACAGCGTGCAGTTCTACCTCGGCGCATCGCCCGAGATTGCCGTCGACAAGGCCGCTCAGCCCACCCGCTCGACCATCGTCCGTGAAGGTGGCGTGAAGTATGCCAAGACCGGCACCATCGACCAGCCCATCCTCGCCAAGAAAGGCGACGGCATCTGCATCGACTGGGGATACCTCTATCTGCCCGCCATCAACGGTGACGTCAGCATTGCCGACGAGGAGACCCAGCTCAGCACCTTCGCGTCGACAGGCCGTCTGGCCAAGGGTGTGGGCACCATCAACGCCTTCAAGGCCGCCCACCAGCCCGTCCTGGCCTATGTCCACGACTTCGGTACCGTCAGCGACCGTGCCGCCTCCTATATGCTCATCGGCTACGACGAAATCTACGACATCGAATACATGTACAACCGATACAAAGGCTACTGGGCACGCAACGGCAAGACCATCTTCCAGGCCTTCAACGAACTCAACCGCGACTACACCAGCATCATGCAGCAGTGCCGCCAGTTCGACAAGGTCATCTACGACGACGGCTTCAACGCCGGCAACAAGAAGTATGCCGAGATACTCTCTGCCGCCTACCGCCACGTCATCGCTGCCCACAAGCTCTTCGAAGACAAGGACGGCAACCTGCTCTTCTTCTCGAAGGAGAACAACTCCAACGGCT
>JAFSRY010000048.1 GCA_017445845.1 Prevotella sp. | reverse complement strand
GGCTTCTTCGCGGTCGCCGCTCATCATGATGACGTCGATGTGGCGGCGGTGAAGGTCTTCGATGGCTTCGTGGGCGTGGGGCTTGAGGGTCTCGCGTTCTTCAAAGGGCAGCTCGTCGGCACGAGTGAAGTCAATCTGTGGGTTGGGGATGGTGAGCGTGCCGGTCTTGTCGGTCACGAGAACTTGTACTTTTCGGAGTAGTTCGATGGCGGTGGCGTCTTTCACGAGGATGCCTTGCCGGGCAGCCCTTCCGATGCCTACCATGAGGGCCATTGGCATGGCGAGTCCCATGGCGCAGGGGCAGGCGACGACGAGAACGGTGACGGCGGTGATGATGGCATGGGGTAGTCCGCTGTTTCCTTCGACAGCCCACCAAGTCAGGAAGGTCAGCAGCGAAAGACCGATGACGACGGGCACGAAGACCATAGCCATGCGGTCGACGAGCCGTTGCACGGGTGGCTTGGAGTTTTGCGCTTGTTCCACGGTGCGGATAATCTGTGCCAGTGCCGTCTGCTCGCCCACTTGTCGGGCACGATAGCGCAGGCTTCCCTGTTGGACGGTAGTGCCCGCCATCACGCGGTCGCTCTTTTGTTTCAAGGCGGGAACGGGTTCGCCGGTGAGCATGGATTCGTCGACGTAGGCCCCGTCGGCCGTCATGAAGCTCTCGGCCGAGGTCACCAGTCCGTCGACGGCAATGCGTTCGCCGGCCCTGACCTCAAGGACATCGCCCACGGAGATGGTGGATAGGGGGACGGAAGTGATGGTGTCGCCCGTGACAAGGCGCGCCTGACGTGGCTGCAGCCCTATCAGCTGCCGGATGGCAGAGGCGGTGTTCTTGTGGGCCCTTTCCTCGATGAGGCGTCCGGTCAGGACGAAGGCGATAATCATCACTGTGGAGTCGAAGGTAGGATGGAGATGGGCAGAGGGGACGAAGGTGGCATAGGAGCCGAAGAGAAACGATACCAGCGTCGACAGGGTGACGAGGGTGTCCATGTTGGCCATGCCGTGACGTAGCTGGCGAAGGGCTGAGGTGTAGAAGCGTCGGCCGCAGAACCACAGGGTGAGCAGGGCACAGATAAGTGCCAGCTGGTACTCCTTCCATGCCATCGAGCATACCATGCAGGCGATGGAGAGCAGCCATGCCAGTAGGGTCTGGCGTTGCAACAGGGTATATTCGCGGCGCTCGATGGCTTCGACGGAGCGGTCTTGCCCGATGATAAGGTCGTAGCCGATGGCATTGATGGCAGCCTTGATTTGCTCGGGATTGATGCGCTCAGGGTCCCATTCGACGAGGGCTGTGCGTGAGGCCAGTGACACCGATGCCGACAGAATGCCTTCGAGTTCGTTCAGCCGGCGCTCGACATTGGCAGAGCAGGCCGAGCAGGCCATGCCGACAACGGGGAACGTTCGCTTTTCCATGGAATGTGTGAATGGTCAGTTAAATAGAGAATGCCTGCCAGAGTGAGTCGTGGGGTAGGGGAGCCGTGGCGACGATGGTTTCCTTAGAAACGGGATGAATGAACTCCACGCGGCGCGCCAGCAGCGAGATGCTGCCGTCGGGGTTGCTGCGCTTGTCACCATACTTCAGGTCGCCACGGATGGGGCAGCCCATCTTTGCCAACTGGCAGCGTATCTGGTGATGGCGGCCCGTCATGAGGTTTACTTCGAGCAGCGTATAGTTGTCGGAAGCTCCGATGACTCGATATTTCAGGCGGGCCAGTTTGGAACGGGGCACCTCACGGTTGTGGGCGTAACTCTTGTTCTGCTGTTCGTTGCGAACAAGCCAATGTTCGAGCACACCCTCTTCTTCCTGCGGGCGGTTGCGGGTGATGGCCCAATAGGTCTTGTGCACGTCGCCGTCGGCAAACATGCGGTTCAGCCGCTCCAGGGCTTTCGAGGTCTTGGCAAAGACGACGAGGCCGCTGACGGGACGGTCTAAACGATGGGCAACGCCCAGAAAGACGTTGCCCGGCTTTTGATATTTTTCCTTGATGTATTGCTTCACCGTTTCGGAGAGCGGCTGGTCGCCAGTCTTGTCGCCCTGGACAATCTCTCCGCTCGCCTTGGAAACAATGATGATATGGTTGTCCTCGTAGATGACTTGCATAACGAAGCGCATTACATGTTCATGCCGCCGTCAACCTGGATGACCTGACCGCTGACATAGCTGGAGAGGTCGCTGGCGAGGAAGGTGGCAACGTTGGCAATGTCGTCGACGGTACCGCCGCGACGAAGTGGAATCTTCTCACACCACTCCTTGCGGACATCTTCGGGAAGGGCCTGTGTCATGGCTGTATCAATGAAGCCCGGAGCGATGGCATTGGCACGAATGCCCTTCGGTCCCATCTCCTGGGCGATGGATTTGGCCAGTGCGATGAGTCCTGCCTTTGAGGCTGCATAGTTGGATTGTCCGGCGTTTCCGTGGACACCTACGACGGAGGCCATGTTGATGATGCTGCCGCCGCGCTGGCGAAGCATTATGGGTATGCAGGCATGGACGAAGTTGAAAGCAGACTTCAAGTTGACGTTGATGACGGCGTCCCACTGCTGTTCGCTCATGCGGAGCATCAGGCCGTCTTTCGTAATACCGGCATTGTTGACAAGAATGTCGATGCTGCCGAAGTCTTCTTTTACCTGCTTCACGATTTCTTCCGTCTGGGCGAAGTTAGATGCGTCGCTGGCATAGCTCTTGGCTTTTACACCTTTTGCTTCAATCTCTGCCTGTGTCTCTTCGTTGACGGCGAGGTCAGTGAATGCGATGTTAGCACCTTCTTCGGCAAATCTCAGTGCGATAGCTTTTCCGATACCGCGTGCAGCACCTGTGATGAGGGCTGTCTTACCTTGTAATAATCCCATTTTTTTATTATGTTTGATTGTATTTTACTTTTTCACTTTTTCCTCAGCTTTTCAGTTTTCCCAACGCACCATAGACGATGCGGGCAACCTGTGGCTTCGTGCTCTCTTCGGTCATGCCGTGGCCCAGCCGGCCATAGATGAAGGGCACTTCAAGGCCCTTAATGCAGTAGTGAGTGATGTCGGCTACGAGGTCGATGTCTTGTATGTCGAATTCACCTTCGGCAACGCCTTCGGCAAAAACTCTGCGAAAGAGTTCTATCTCGTCTTCGTCGAAATGCTTGCGCACTTTTTCCACCATCCAGATGTTTCGGAAAAACTCGGCACGCAAGTTTCCGTTGCGTACGACGGTCTCTCGTATCTGGCTGAGGTGTGTGTAGATGAGTTCGATGATTTTTTCTTGTGGGCGGATTTTCTTGGCCGACACCTCGTCGAGCTTGTCGGACAGACGTTCCAGTTCTGATTCGATGACGGCAGTGTAGACTTCTTCCTTGCTTTTGAAATATGTGTAGAGCGTACGCCTACCTTTGCCTGATGCCAGGGCAATGTCGTTCATGGTTGTGTTGGCAATGCCATTCTTGGCAAACAGCTGTCGGGCTACGTCAACCAATTTCTGTCTTGTCTTTGATATTGACATCTTTGCTTCCTCCCTAAATAAATTCGATTGCACATTGCTTTATCTGTGTGCAAAAGTAAGGCTTTTCTTTGAGATTTACGCACAAAAGCATGATATTTTAAAATTTATTAAATAATATCAGCAGAGGGGTTGAGGGAATATGGCCACTTAACTTCTTGTTTTCATAACCGAAGATAGCTGGAGTCAAACTTGGATGATGTGGAAAAGAAAAGAAGCCCGAGGCATTTCGGACTTCTGATGGTTGCGGAGGCAGGACTCGAACATGCGACCTCCAGGTTATGAGCCTGGCGAGCTACCAACTGCTCCACTCCGCGATGTATCAACACAGTCTATTGCTGAATTGCGGGTGCAAAGGTACTGCTTTTTTCTGAGTTGTGCAAATATTCTGTGCACTTTTTTATAAAATGACATAAAAAAAAGTACCGCAACGGGGTTTTCTCCTGTTGCGGTACTTCTATCACGTTCTATTTAAGATATCTTACTTTACCTTTTCAACGATGGCCTTGAAAGCCTGAGGGTTGTTCATGGCGAGGTCGGCGAGTACCTTGCGGTTGATTTCGATGCCGGCCTTTGTCAGAGCGCCCATGAGCTTTGAGTAGCTGGTGCCTTCGATGCGGGCAGCAGCATTGATACGCTGAATCCAAAGAGCGCGGAAGGTGCGCTTCTTGTTCTTACGGTCGCGATATGCGTAGGTGAGACCCTTTTCGTAAGTATTCTTGGCAACGGTCCATACGTTTTTACGAGCTCCAAAATAACCTTTAGTGAGCTTCAGAATGCGAGTTCTACGTGCCTTCGAGGCAACATGATTTACTGATCTTGGCATAGTTCTTCTTTCTTTTTTAAGTTCTACTAAAAGTTAATTAACGCAGGCAAAGCAGGTCGCGGACTTGCTTCATGTTACTCTTGTCGACGATGGCCTGATGAACCAGATTACGCTTTTGTTTCTTGGTCTTCTTGGTCAGAATGTGACTGTGATAAGCGTGATGACGCTTGATCTTACCTGTTCCGGTGAAGCGGAAACGCTTCTTGGCTCCGGAGTTTGTCTTTACTTTTGGCATTTTTTTTAAATTTTAATTTTATAAATTGAATATAAAAGCGGCGGCAACGCATATACCGGGCGTTACGCACCTTGTTGTTTCCTTTGTTTTAAATTTCGTCTTCGAGGCCGAGTTTCTTGAGGATGTCGGCTCCGCCCTTTGCATTAGCCAGGAGACCGTTGTTGATGGCGCGCTCTTCGTCTTCTACTTTCTCTACTTCCTTTTGGGCAGCTTCTGCGGCGAGTTTGTCGCGCTTCTGCTGGCTCTGTTTGGCTACGCCGGCTTTCTTGGGAGCCATGTAGAGGAACATCTTCTTGCCTTCGAGCTTTGGCATCTGTTCGACCTTTCCGTATTCTTCGAGGTCGTTGGCAAAGCGGAGCAGCAGTACTTCGCCTTGTTCCTTGAAGAGGATGCTGCGGCCGCGGAAGAAGACGTAGGCGCGTACTTTGTTGCCTTCGGAAAGAAATTCCTGTGCGTGCTTGAGCTTGAACTGATAGTCGTGCTCGTCGGTCTGTGGTCCGAAGCGTATTTCCTTGACTTCTACCTTGACCTGCTTTTGCTTCATTTCTTTCTGTCGCTTCTTCTGCTGGTAGAGGAACTTGGAGTAGTCGATGATACGACAAACGGGTGGCTGTGCATTGGGCGATATTTCAACAAGGTCGACACCTTGCTGGTGTGCCATGTCGAGCGCCTGGCGGAGCGTCATCACGGTGGAGCCTTCGTCTCCTACAACGCGCACTTCCTTGGCGCGAATTTGCTCATTCACGCGGTACTGATTGCTATTCTTGTCGTTCTTCATTCAACTCTTTCAGGTTGTCTTTTTATTGCTGCTTTTTTGTTAAACGGCTGCAAAGTTACTAATAATCAACGAAATTGCAAAATATTTGAAGATTTTTTTTGTATTATTCTTCAGTTTTTTCTTCCTGGCGGTCGTCTACGTTGTTACCTTCGGTGGGGGCAAGGACGGCTTCGAAGTCGGTATATCCGTTTTGGACGAGGATGTTGTACCATTGCAGGAGTTTCTTGATGTCGCTGTCGTGAACGCGATCGCGGTCGTATTCGGGCAGTACTTCGGCGAAATAGTCTCGGAGTTCTTTGGCGCTGCACTTCTTGTAGTTGAGCGAGCAGGGCTTCTGTTGTTCTTTGTCGCCAACGTTCTTCAGTACTTTCCAGAGGGGGATGTCCTCTGAGTCGGTGAACATGGCTATGTCGGCGAGACTTGTCACGCGGTCGCTGGCAAAGGCAGGGATGCGCTTGTGGGTTTCGTCAAGGGCTTCTACGATAAGGTTCATTTTGCCGCGTGACACCAGACGGTAGAGTCCGGGCTTTCCGGCGATAGACAGGATTGTTTCCATTTTTTTTAATTGTGTTTTGATTATGATTTAATGTTTATTGAATTCACTGTATTGATGAGTCGGTTGACTTGTGGGGTTAGGGGCTGCAGTCCGTCGTTGACGATTTCAAAGTTGCTCATTCTGACGACTTCTTCCTGTGGCAGTTGCCGGTTAATCCATTCGAGTGTCTTCTCCCGGCTGATGTTGTCGCGCTGCATGATGCGGGTGATGCGGACTTCGAGTGGGGCCGTGACGCAGATGATGTAGTCGAAATGCGTTCGTTCGTTGAAGCGGCTGTCGAAGAGGATGGCACTCTCGAGCCATGTGTAGTCGGAGTCTTCGAAGTCTTTTGCCACGGCTGGGTGTACGATGTCGTTGACGGCCTGCTTGTTTTCTTCTGATGCGAGCAGGAACTGTGCCAGGACGGATTTCTGCAGGCTTCCGTCCCGATAGACGTCGTTGCCGATGAGTTCTTGCAGTTGCTGTTGCAGTGGGGTCGAGGTGCGCATGAGTCGTTTGGCGGCAGCATCGCAGTCGTAGACGTTGATGCCGCGTTTCTCCAGCAGCCGGCAAACGTATGACTTGCCGGCTCCTATCCCTCCGGTGATGGCTATCTGCATGAGTTTAGGGTTGTCCGACGAGAAAGGTTACCTTGGCTTCTTCCAACCTTACGTTGCTCACTTGCGTGGGGCTTTTCTGCAGGTGCATCTTGCAGGGGTCGGTGGGGTGTGGTGCCATCTCGTTGTAGTTGACGACGACGCGGAATTGGTCGGCTTTTACTTTGTTGGCTTGTGCGGCTCCGACGGAGTAGTTGATTTTAATTTTTTCGGGCATCAGCGTGATGGTCTTGTCGGTGGGTGCATTGATGACCTGCAGGGGGACTTCGACTGTTTGCTCGATGATGGCATCTGTCCTGAGGATGACGCGCACGGTGTCGGGAATGCATTTCACTCCCTGTGCGTGCTGCAGGGCTACGAGTACTTCCGTGGAGTCTTTCAGTTCGTCGATGTCAAATTCTTCGGTGGGTATGGACGTCATGGTTCGCAACGTTTTTTTGTCGGCGAAGACTTTTACGGAGTCAGGGTCGATGATGGACTCTAAGAGGTATCGGTTCTTGGCTGTTGTGACGTTGGCGATGAGGCTGACGGGTTTCATCTGTGATGTTCCGTAGCTGAATGCAAATTCAAGGTGGTCGGGGAGTGTGGCGACGATATGGCTTGACGAGAGGAGCATTTTCGAGATGATGCCCTGCAGGTCGGCTTGTGGCACGTTGCCTTTTCCTTTGCTTTTGTTGGCGTAGGTCCTGAAGTCGATGGTGACGGGTTTCAGCCTGTTTCCATGCAAATAGTTGAGCATGGCAAATCCTTTGTCACTGATGGTGAAGGTCAGTGTGCTTTCAATCTCCGTGGAAAGGATGACGTTGTCGGGTATGTGTTTCAGTTCGACGGGTACGCTGAACTCTCGTTCATAGGTTTCGTCGAGGGTCATAGACAACCAAAAGCTTCCGCTCAGCAGTAGGAAGAAGCAGAAAATCAGAAACTCCTTGTTGATGATTCCAAACAGGAAGCTTCTGACCAGTTGGTATATGCGTCTGAGTTGCGACGTCATCCTTTGTCAGCCTTATTATTATAAATAATGTATGCGCGTACTATTATATAATAATGTGTATGCGTGGCTTATGCGTTTTGTGGTTGTGCGGCTGCGAAGACATAGTTGCGGTCGATGGTGACGACGACTCCGCGGCTGATTTCCACGTCGAGTGTGCCTTCAGCGAGGTTGATGCGTCTGACGGTTGCATGGACTCCGCTTCCAGTGACTACCTTGTCTCCTTCTTTCAGTGCATTCTGGAAGTTGCGGATTTCCTTCTGTCTTTTCTGTTGTGGACGGATCATGAAGAAATACATGATGGCAAATAGCAGGATCATCATAATGAGCATTCCGCCCATGCCTCCGCCTGCGGGTGCTGCACCTTGTGCTGCAAGTACGATTGTGTTCATATTGTTTTTGTTTTTTGTTGTTTATGTCGTTATATTGTTATATCGTGGCATCGGTATCGGATGCCTTTTTTATTCCTCTTTTTCGTTGTCTCCCTTTTGCTCGATGTTTTTAAGGAGTCGTCCTGTGCTGATGAGGTGTCTGGCTATGGTGTCGAGCATACCGTTGATGTATCCTCCGCTTTTTCCCGTGCTGTAGATTTTTGCCAGGTCGACATATTCGTTGATGGTGACGCTGACGGGAATATTTGGGAAGGTCATCATTTCAGCGATGGCAATCTGCATGATGACGACGTCCATGTAGGCGAGTCGTGCGAAGTCCCAGTTGTGTGATGCTTCGCTCATGAAGTGCTGGTACTGTTCGCCGTTGATGATGGTAGCCCTGAAGAGTTTTCTTGCGAAGTCTTTGTCTTCTTCGTCTTTGAATTCTGGTAGCAGTTCCTGTTTTGACTTGTTTTTGGGGTCGAAGCGTTTGATGGTTTTCAGTACGAAGGTGTCAACGATTTCCTTGTCGTCGTTCCAGTAGATGCTTTTGTCTTCGAGGAGGCTGTCGAGGTCTTCGTTGTCCTGTATGAACTGTCGGTATAGTTTTCTCCATACCTCGCGGTCTGCTTCGTACGAGTCATCTTCGCTCTGCATGTATTCCTGATAGGTCTGGCTTTGTTCGATGAGGTTGCAGATGCGTCTTACCGACTCGATGTCGTCTTCCCATGTTGTCTTTTGGTGTTCCATGAATTCGCACAGCGTTTTGTTTTCTTCCAGCTGTACTGCGAACTTGTTGTATGGGAATTTTGTGGATGGCTCCTCTTTTCCTTCGCGTTGTGCTCTTTGCACGGCGATTTCTGTTCTGTGTCTTTCTTCTTTGGTGACGGCAACGATCAGTCCGAGTAGGTAGTTATACAAGTCATAAGCCTTTGAAAGACTGAAGAACAGTTCTTTCTCGGCGTTTTCCAGATTTCTGTTGCCGTTTTGATAGTAGGCATAGGTTAACTGTACGATTTTAGTTCTAATCAGCTCTCTGTTTATCATCTTCTTGCTAATCTATGTGTGTTACAATAATTCGGAATTGTTCTGCAAATTTACTCTTTTTCCCGTTGATACGCAAGAAAAAAGTGTTTTATTCAACATTTTTTTTCATAATCTTTGCATATTTGCAGAAAATCCACTACCTTTGCACCGCTTTTTTGAGTGCATCCGTGTGATGGCGAATTAAGCAGTAATGTTTTTATTAACTTAATTTAGAGTAACACAACAGAATTATGAAACAGATCAGCGTTTCAGGTCAGAAGCGCGAGGCCACAGGTAAGAAGGCTTCGAAGCTCCTGCGCAAGGAAGGTCTCGTACCTTGTAATCTTTATGGTGTAGCCGACGAGGCTATGTCGTTTGCCGTAGCTGCCACCGATCTCCGCAAGGTGGTCTACACTCCCCACGTCTATGTCGTTGAACTGAACATCGATGGTCAGCATCACCTTGCCGTGATGAAGGAACTGCAGTTCCATCCCGTCACCGATGCACTTCTTCACATCGACTTCCTCGAGGTTACCGAGGACAAGCCCATTGTCATCGGTATTCCCGTCCAGCTCAACGGTCTGGCTCAGGGTGTCCGCGATGGTGGTAAGATCAACCTTGCCGTTCGCAAGCTCAACGTGAAGGCTCCTTACAAGCAGATTCCTGAAGTCCTCAATATCGACGTTACCAACCTGCAGCTCGGCAAGAGCATCAAGGTCGGTCAGCTTCAGTTCGAGGGCCTCGAGATAGTCACCTCTCCCGAGGTTGTCGTCTGCTCAGTCAAGGCTACCCGTGCTTCTCGCTCTGCAGCAGCTGCTGATGCCCCTGCCGAGTAAGGATATGCGAGAAATAGGGAACCGAGGGCCGCTGGTCTTCGGTTCTTTATTCTTTTTATTTATTTATATCATGGACAAATATCTGATAGTTGGGCTGGGCAACCCTGGCGAAGAGTATGCTCAGACGCGCCACAACACGGGCTTCATGGTCATCGATGCCTTTGCCCGTGAGGTCGGTGTCACTTTCGACGACCGCCGCTATGGCTTTGTTGCCGAGACCTCGCTGAAGGGCAGGAAGGTTTTTCTGCTCAAGCCCACGACCTATATGAATCTCTCCGGCAATGCCGTCAGGTACTGGCTGAACAAGGAGAACATCGAGCAGTCGCGGCTGTTGGTCATCTCCGACGAGGTGGCGTTGCCCCTTGGCTGTTTCCGTCTGAAGGGCAGTGGCTCCAATGGCGGTCACAATGGCCTCGGCCATATCCAGCAGCTCATCGGACAGCAGTATGCCCGTCTGCGCATGGGCATCGGCAACGACTTTCCCCATGGGATGCAGGTCGACTGGGTGCTGGGCCGTTACACCGAGGAAGACCTTCGGCTGTTGCAACCCGCCATCGACTATGCTGTCCAGATCATCAAGAGCTTCGTGCTGGCAGGCATTGACATCACAATGAACCAGTTTAATAAATTAGGAAAGCAACTTTAGTCGTTTGGTAGATTGGGGATATTACCTTTTCTGGCAGGTAACTATCCTAAACGACCAGACGACCAGACGACCAATATGCAAGAGACTGCACGAATAGACAAATGGCTGTGGGCCGCCCGCATCTTCAAGACGCGCTCCGTTGCCGTCGATGCCATCAAGAACGGCCGCGTCACCATACAGGGTGTCAACGTCAAGCCCAGCCGCCTCATTAAGGCCGGCGAAGTCATCGACGTGAAGAAGCCGCCCATCACTTATTCCTTCCGCGTGCTGCAGCCCATCGAGCAGCGTGTGGGCGCCAAACTCGTTCCAGAGATACTGGAGAACGTCACCGACCCGAAGCAGTACGAAATTCTTGAGATGTCGCGCATCAGCGGCTTCATCGACCGTGCCCGTGGCACCGGCCGTCCCACGAAGAAGGAGCGCCGCGCCATCGACTCCTTTATCGACCCTACGCTTTTCGGCTTCGACGACGAGTTTGATGAGTAGAAAAATAGTATTGAGAAATGTTTATTAGTTGACGAGTTGACAAGTTATTACTTTTAGTTGACGATAAAACCGTGTTGCATATAACTTGTTAACTTGTCAACTAAAAGTTTTTTTTTATTTGTTACGTTATTTTTTTCGGCTGAAAGTATTGGGTTTCAGAAATTCTTAGTATCTTTGCAGCCGAGAAAAGGGTAACACAAAACATCCCCCGTTTATTGTTTAATTAATTTTTATTACCACATGAGACTAATCATTGAGAAAGATTATGCCAAGCTGTCCGAATGGGCCGCCGAGCATGTGATTGAGCGTATCAATGCGTTCAATCCGACTCCCGATCACAAGTTTGTACTGGGTCTTCCCACCGGAAGCTCTCCCGAAGGCATGTATGCCTGCCTGGTGAAAGCCAACAAGGAAGGCCGTGTCTCGTTCAAGAACGTCATCACCTTCAACATGGATGAGTATGTCGGCCTGCCTGAGAGCCATCCCGAGAGCTACCATTCGTTCATGGCCCGCAACCTCTTCGACCATATCGACATTCCCCGCGACCAAATCCATATCCTCAACGGCAACGCCAAGGACCTTGACGAAGAGTGCCGTCACTATGAGCAGATGATAGAAGAAGCCGGCGGCATCGACCTTTTCATCGGCGGTATCGGTCCTGACGGACACATCGCCTTCAACGAACCCGGCTCAAGTCTCTGCAGCCGCACCCGCCAGAAGACGCTCACCACCGACACCATCATTGCCAATGCCCGCTTCTTCGACGGCGACGTTTCGAAGGTGCCCACAACGGCCCTTACCGTAGGCGTCGGCACCGTCATGGCCGCCCGTGAGGTGATGATTCTCGTCAACGGCCACCACAAGGCACGCGCCCTCCAGGCAGCCGTCGAAGGCTCGGTGAACCATATGTGGACCATATCCGCCCTGCAGATGCATCCCCACGGCATCATCGTCTGTGACGAACCTGCCACCGACGAACTCCGCGTGGGCACCTACAAGTATTTCAAGGACATCGAGCGCAAGTAAGCAAAACCGATTGATTGCTTATCGCGCAACCATCAACGGCATTGGACGACGAAAAGAATTGTCGTTCAATGCCGTAACTGTTTTCAGGCTTGAGATTTGAGGCTTGTCAGTCCCGTTGATGTGACTTCTCATCGTCATCACACATTGGCAAGGGGATTAACACACATTGATAAGGGGATTAACACACATTGATAAGGGGATTATCACACATTGATAAGGGGATTATCACACATTGGAAAGGGGATGATCAAGCACAGATAATCCGATTATCTCAAAGAGATAACAAGTGTATCAAAACGAGATGAGGATTCCGAAACAGACACATCACCTTTCCGATGGATAGAAACGTGACCGTCGAAGGTGATTTTTCTCTTCTCTCATTTTTCTCTGAAGGCTAATAGAATCGGGCGATGCGGCGCAATGCCTCCTGCGTCAGCTCGTGCGAGTTGAAGGCTGTCAGACGTACGAACCCTTCGCCGGCCGGACCGAAGCCGACTCCGGGCGTGCAGACCACATGGGCGTTATAGAGCAACTGTTCGAAGAAGCGCCATGAGGTCATCCTGCCGGGTGTCTGTACCCACAGGTAGGGGGCGTCGTCGCCTCCGTATACGTTGAGGCCGATGTCGCGCAGCACTTGCTTCATGTGGCTGGCATTTTGCATGTAGTAGTCGATGGTGGCGCTCACCTGCTTCTGGCCTTCCGGGGTGTAGATGGCTTCTGCAGCCCGTTGGCTGAGGTAGCTTGCTCCGTTGAATTTGGTGCATTGGCGTCGGTTCCACAGTGGGTTCAAGGCGATGCGTTCGCCCGTCAGCGTCGTTGCCGTCACCTCTTTAGGCACGACGGTGTAGCCGCAGCGAATGCCGGTGAAGCCGGCGGTCTTTGAATAGCTGTGGAACTCAACAGCCACCTTTCGAGCCCCTTTGATTTCGTAGATGCTATGTGGAACGTCTTCGTGTTGGATATAGGCTTCGTAGGCAGCATCAAAAAAGATGAGTGCATCGTTCTTGATGGCATAGTTGACCCACTGTCTGAGCTGGTCGCGGGTGAGGGCAGTGCCTGTCGGGTTGTTGGGAAAACAGAGGTAGACGATGTCGACCCGCTGCCGGGGCAGTTCCGGTATAAAGCCGTTTTCAGGTGTGCAGGGCAGGTAGATGACATTGTTCCACCGCCCGTCATTGCCCTTGGTGCCAGCCCTGCCAATCATCACGTTAGAGTCGATGTAAACGGGATAGATAGGATCGGTGACGGCAATGCTGTTGTCCCAGCGCACCAGTTCCTGAAAGTTGCCGGTGTCCGACTTTGCACCGTCATTGATGAATATTTCCTCGCGGTCCAGCCTGATGCCTCTGTTGTTGAAGTCGTGTTTCAAGATGGCATCGCGCAGGAAGTCATAACCCTGCTCGGGGCCGTAGCCTCGGAAACTGTCTGCCGCCGCCATCTCGTCGGTGGCATGGTGCAGGGCATTGATGACGACTGGCGGGAGCGGTCGGGTGACGTCGCCGATGCCAAGGCTGATGAGGTCGGTCTTGGGATGTGTAGCCTTAAATATGTTTACCTTTTTGGCAATGTCGGCAAAAAGGTAGTTCGTCGGCAGTTTGAGGAAATGATCGTTGATGAGGGCCATGGGAGTTGGAAATTAGGAGTTAAATGTTAGTTCTCCGTCGTAGACGAAGCTGGCCGACCCGCTCATGAGGATATGGTCGTCGGTTTGGCGCCATTCGATGTCGAGGGAGCCGCCGTCCATGATGACTTTGCTGTGCCGCCCTGTACGGTGGGTCAGCGCCGCAGCGACAGCCGTGGCGCAAGCTCCTGTGCCACAGGCCATTGTGATGCCGCTGCCTCGCTCCCACACGCGCATCCGTATGCCCTCCGGTCGTACTTCGGCAAACTCAATGTTACTTCTTTCGGGAAATTGCGGATGGTGTTCAAGACGTCGGCCTTCGGTGGCAACGTCAAACGTCGAGACATCTTCGACAAAGATGACGTAGTGGGGATTGCCCATAGAGACGAAGGTGCCCGCCGGTGTGTCACCCGTCGGTATATATTGTCGGGAGTTCAGAAAGACGGGAGTACCCATGTCGACGGTGACACTCTCCACACAACCGGTGCGAATGTCAAGGTTGAGTCGGAGCATCTTGATGCCCGAAGGTGTCAGCAACCTGATGTCGGTCTTGTCGGTGAGTCCTCGTTCGTAGACGTATTTGCCAATGCAGCGGCAGGCATTGCCACACATCATAGCTTCGGAACCGTCGGCATTGAAGATGCGCATGGTGAAGTCAGCCTCGGGAACAGACGAACGCCCGATGAGCACCAAACCGTCGCTGCCAATTCCTGTGTGGCGGCGGCTCCATGCTACAGCTACTGCCTGCGGGTCGGGAATGTCATACGCCGAGGTGTCGACGTAGATATAATCGTTTCCGCATCCCTGCATCTTTGTAAAACGAATGGTTCTTCTCTCTGTCATCCTCGTAGCCTTCTTATCGTTCCAATAACCTTGTGTCGTACTTCCTTATATTGTCATTCAGGAAAAAATCGCAGCAAAGTTAATAACTTTCATCCAAAGTAAGGCGAAAAGGGAGGAAATAATCACCTTAAAAAGAACAAAAACTATCAAATTGAAAGGATTGTCATTCTGATTGCTTAATAAATGAGTTTGTTTGCCGGCTGTTTTGTTTCATTTTGAAAGTTTTGGATTGATTCCAACAACAAACATTCAGGTCTGCGTCGTGATGTAGAAAAGATATCGTAATTTTGTGGCCGTTTTTATATTATAAAGCATGAAAGGAACACGACAGATGATGAATACACAAACAAAATACATCTTTGTCACAGGTGGTGTGGTCTCTTCATTAGGTAAAGGTATCATATCGGCCAGTATCGGTCAGTTGCTGCAGGCCCGTGGCTATCGTATCACCATCCAGAAGTTCGACCCTTACATCAACATCGACCCAGGAACACTGAACCCCTATGAACACGGCGAATGCTATGTGACGGCCGACGGCATGGAGACCGATCTCGACTTGGGTCACTACGAAAGGTTCACAGGCATCAAGACCACCCGGCATAACAGCATCACCACAGGCCGCATCTATAAGACCGTTATTGACCGTGAGCGCCAAGGCGACTATCTCGGTAAAACCATTCAGGTGGTGCCGCATATCACTGACGAGATAAAACGGTGTATGCTTCGTGCCGATGAGAAAGACGAACGGCTTGACTTTGTCATTACAGAGGTGGGCGGTACCATCGGCGACATAGAGAGTGCACCCTTCATGGAGGCCATCCGGTAATTACGCTGGCAGTTGGGGCGCAGGGCTGTATGCATACATCTTACTTATGTACCTTATTTGAAGGCTGCCGATGAACTGAAGACGAAACCGACGCAACACTCCGTGAAGGAGTTGCAGGGTATGGGCATACAGCCCGACATCCTCGTGCTGCGCACGGAACGCCATCTTGATGACGCCATGCGTATGAAGGTGGCGTCGTTTTGTAACGTCGACATTGATTGTGTCGTCCAGAGCGAAGACATGCCGAGCATCTACGAAGTTCCGGTGCGGATGTAGCAGCAAGGACTCGATGCCGCCATCCTGCGGAAGATGGCCATCCCCTCGGAAGGAACCCCCGACATGCAGCCTTGGCATGATTTCCTCAGCAGGCAGCGCCGAGCCAAAAAGGTCGTTCACATCGGCCTTGTCGGGAAGTATAACCTGCAGGATGCCTACAAGAGTATTCGTGAAAGCCTTAATTTGGCAGGCATATACAATGGAGTGAAGGTAAATCTTCATTTCGTTGACAGTGAAGATATTACGGAGGAGAGTGTGATGGAAAAACTTTCCGACATGCAGGGCGTGCTCATCTGTCCGGGGTTCGGGCAGCGGGGCATTGAAGGAAAAATCATTGCAGCGGAATACGGTCGCATTCATGATGTTCCCACTTTTGGCATTTGTCTTGGAATGCAGATGATGGTCATAGAGTTTGCTCGCAATGTGTTGGGATATAATGATGCCGACAGTAGTGAAATGAATAATGAAACCACACATCCCGTCATTGATTTGATGAAGGAGCAGGAAGGTGTCACCCAAATGGGTGGGACCATGCGGCTGGGTGCCTACGACTGCGAACTCGTGAAAGGAAGTCGTGTCTACGAGGCCTACGGAGAAGAGGCCTTTGTGAGTGAACGGCATCGGCATCGCTATGAGTTCAACAATTGCTATAGGGAAGTCTTTGAAAAGGCGGGTATGAAGTGTGTGGGCGTGAACCCGGCAAACGATTTGGTTGAGATTATGGAACTGCCTGACAAGAATTGGTATATAGGCACGCAGTTCCACCCCGAATACTCCTCAACGGTGTTGCATCCTCATCCGCTTTTCATTTCTTTCGTTAAGGCCTGTAGGGAGATGGGGGCATAAAGGGCTTAGTCTTCCTCAAAGTCTACATATTCGCCCTCGTCGCGCGGGATGATCTTCTGTCGGGCTTGTTGCGGGTCGCGGCGGTCGAAGACGGTTTCGCGGTCATCGAAGCCTTCGCCACGCTGGCTGTATTGGCCGTTGAGCTGGTCCTTCATCTGGAAAGCGTGTAAACGTCAAAAGCGTTTCGGGGGTTCGAATCCCCCTCTCTCCGCGAAAACAAAGGAAATATCCCCGATTTACAATGTTGCAAAATGTTGCTAATCGGGGTATTTTGTAGCAGAAAAGTTGCAAAAAGATTGCAAAGGCATGGTGAAGGTATCTATCAGGCTCGATAAACGGCATAGGCTCAAAGATGGGACGTACCCCTTGAAACTGGCGGTGGCTCGTAAGAGTACATTCTGGTTGCCGCTTGACGTGTATCTGAATGAAGAAGATTGGGATGCCGATAACGAGCGCATTATCAATATTCCGAATCGGAAAACGCTCAATGCTCTTATCCAGCAGCGACAATCAGAAGTCAATGTGAAGCTCATGGCCTTGCAGAATAACGGCACCCTGCGCAGTTATACCACAGCGGCCCTTATCGCCTATCTGCAGAATGATAATGAGGATAACCAGCCACACCTATTTAATATAATGGCTGATAAGTTCCTCAAAGGGAAAGATAATGCCAGCACTCAGCGAATATATGAAGATACTTTGCGCCTATTGAGGGAGTTTGCCCGATACGAGAGCCTGACCTTTGAGGAAATAACCGTTTCATGGCTCAACAACTTCAATATCTTCATGCGTAGATCCTGCCCGAGCAAGAATGGTCGCGCCATCCATTTCAGGAATATCAGGGCCATCTTCAACTATGCCATCAAAGAGGATTATATCAGTTGCTACCCATTCAGGAAGTTCAGGATTGAACATGAGCAGACAGAAAAGAGGTCGCTCAGTCTCGAGCAAATGAGGAAGTTTGCCACGATGGAGCTGCAGCCATTCCAAGAACGATACCGAGATACTTTCATGCTCGTGTTCATGCTCATTGGCATCAATAGCGTTGACCTTTGCCAGCTCTCAAATATCAAGGATGGCCGTATCTCCTATAAGCGAGGTAAGACGCATAAGATATATGACATAAAAGTGGAGCCTGAGGCGCAGGCAATCTTTGACCGATATAAGGGCAAGGAGCATCTTCTGAGCTGGTATGATACCGTGGAGAATTACCGGCATTATGCCAATCGCGCCAATCTCTCCCTTCACGATATTGGCAAGGAAATCGGCGTCGATGGCCTTACCCTATATTGGGCGCGCCATACATGGGCGACCTTTGCCGCAGAGATAGATATTCCTGAGGATGTCATAAGTTTGGCCCTCGGACATTCCACTACGGGAGCGGACGTGACCAAGGTCTATATCAGGTACAATCATAAGAAAGTGGATGAAGCCAATCGCCGTGTGATAGATTATGCACTTGGGAAAGGTGAGTTTTCGGAAAACTCAGAACTTGAAAGTTGGGAATAATTCTATCTTTTTGGACGTAAAATCGGCTTGATTTAGTTAAATCAGGTTAATAATATTACTTAGTATTGCTTAGTATTATTTAGTTTTGCTACCTTTGTAGTCGTTTAGCAAAACCGAATGAGTGAAATTCCAATCGATAAGCAGCGGAAAGATGCAGAAATGCTCTTGCAAGTGGTCAGCGAAGCCTCAGGCTATAGCGTTGACGACATCAAGCATGCAACCAAGAGTTACGGAATAAATGTGGCAAGGGGCGTGGCTTGCGTGGTATCGAGGGAGTTGCAGATCATTCCAAGGATATTCGGCGAAGTCCTGGAACGCACCCGTTGCAATGTAGTGAATATCTCGAAGCATTACAGGGGCTATCTCTCCACCAAGGATAAGGCGACCGTGAATCTGTATGAAAAAGTAAAGCAAATGCTGCCATAATATATATGGGCATGACGGAGTACTTTCTTTTGTTCATGCGATAAAATACCGACGGAATAAGGCATAAACCGGTGACAGCCGAGAAGAGGGCGGCACAACGGAAGAATGGCTGAGTGGCCGAAAGCACCACATTGCTAACGTGGCAGTCAGAAATGGCTCGGAGGTTCGAATCCTTCTTCTTCCGCGAAATGTTTTCTGAGAGTACCGTTGAAGTCTGCGTGACGAACAGATGGAGGTCGGGGAGTCCAGGGCCTGAGCCGCGACGATAGGCATAAAGGATGAATACGAACAAGGAAGTGAAATATGCGGTGTTGAAGGCCCTGAAAATCGCGGGGTGGAGCAGTTGGTAGCTCGCAGGGGTCATAGCCCTGAGGTCGGTGGTTCGATTCCATCCCCCGCTACGCCTTTCATTGTGACCGCCCTTGATTCCAGTTGACCGTGGCATGACAGGGCGGTTTTCTTTAGACGAACATAAGCTTAATAATATTTAGTAAAACAGAATGTAGAGACATTCATTTGGTATTAGTAATTTAAGGGAAATGAGCGTTATTTGAGAAAATGATGCTCATTTTTGGTCTGTGTTTACTCAAATATTCTAAAATGCTTTTATATTCGCTTAGTTTTGCTTAGTTTTGCCTAAAATTTCATAAATGCGCAAATATGAGTAAGAAACAAACGAAGTTCAAGGTCGAATATCGGCCATTATCAGAGCTGAAACTGCTCGACAGCAATCCTCGCTATATCAAGCAGGAAGATTTCGAGAGGCTCTGTGCGAGCGTTCAGAATAATCCTGAACTATTCGAGGCCCAGCCTATCATCCTTTCCGACCGCACCGGCGAGCTGGTGGTCATTGCAGGTAACCAGCGTTACAAGGCGGCAAAGGAGGTAGGTTTAACCGAAGTCCCTACGGTATTGCTGAGTGGCCTTTCAGAGAAAAAGGAAAGGGAAATCATCATCCGTACCAACGTCACGAACGGTAAGTGGGACTGGGATATTCTCGGCAACGAATGGGACATAGAGGAACTTGGCGACTGGGGCGTTGACTGCTCTTTCCTCGGCAGCGATTCGGGCGACGTTGATTCACTCTTTGAGAATCTCGACGATGACAAGAAGAAAGCCAAGGATATTAAGATAGAGGTTGTCATCCCTGAGGAAATGGGTGACACCAAGGATGAGATCAAGACGGCCATTGAAGGGCTGCTTGCCGACTATGAGGGTGTCAAAGTGAAATGACATGGAAGTTCATCTTGCCGGGAATTTCCCATGCAATTTCAAGGCTATCTTAGCCCAGGTATATGATTTTACCCCCCCATTTGGAGCAACATCTAAAGTACATCGATAAATACGTAGTAGCCATGCAAATCTATATGGCAGGCGGCGTGACGGGAAACCTGAATGCCTTTTGGAAAGACTTTATGAATATATATTTGGCTGGAAGTTATTCACGCGAGCATTGCTTGGTTCAGGCCATGCAGAATTTCCTTTCCAGAAAAGGAGAGGTGGCAAAGGAGTGTGAGCAAGCGAAGGAATGGGAAGGGTTGTCTATCCTCGAAAGTTTCTACTATCTGCAGAATAACACCACCTTTCCGAAATTGATAAGCGATTTCGGCTCATTCCTCTTGGATAGCGGAGCCTTCACGTTCATGTCGAACTCGACCACCGCCGTTGACTTCGACAAATATGTCGAGGACTATGCAGCCTTCATCAATAAGTGGAATGTGGAGCGGTTCTTTGAACTTGATGTTGATTCCGTCGTAGGCTTGAAAGAAGTGGAGAGGCTTCGCTTCAAACTGGAGCAGCTGACCGGCAAAAAGCCCATCCCCGTATGGCATCGTACTCGCGGAAAGGAGTATTTCTTGAAGATGTGCGACAATTATCCATATGTGGCCATCGGCGGCATCGTCACCAAGGAAATCCCCATCAAGAAATACGAACTCCTTTTCCCTTGGTTCATTCAGCAGGCCCATAAACGGGGCGTGAAGATTCACGGCTTGGGATATACCAATCTCAAAGGGCTGCAAAGATATCGCTTTGACAGCGTCGATTCTACGGCGTGGCTCTATGGGAATCGTGGCGGCTTTGTATATCGCTTCAATATGAAGGATGGCCTCATGGAGCAGATAAACGTTCCATCGGGCATGAAGATGAAGTCGAAAGAGGCCGCAGTATATAACTTCAATGAGTGGGTGCGCTTCCAAAAATATGCGCGTGTACATCTATGAGGGTATATTTGGCAGCACTCGGAAACGTCAAGCGGGAGTTTGAGCAAGGAAAGTTCAAGCCTGAGGATATATATGTCCTGGAATCGTTCTATTCCCTTGCAGATTGGCAGAAGCCTTTGCTCAGACGCTTCAAGGGATTCTTGCTTGATAGCGGCGCGTTTACATTTATGAATGCTGCCCAGAAGCACGGCTCCGTCGATTGGCTCAGTTACGCCGACCAATATGCCGACTTCATCAAGGAATATGGTATCAGGCAATACTTTGAGCTGGATATTGATGCGCTCAAAGGAATAAAATATGTCGAAATGCTCCGCTCTCGCATTGAGGCCCGGTGTGGAGTTCAGGCTATACCAGTATGGCACAAAGGGCGTGGAAAAGACTATTTCATCGGCATGTGCCGTGACTATCCCTATGTCTCGCTTGGCGGCATAGTGACAAAGGAGATTGACCGCTCCAAATATGAGCAGCTATTTCCGTGGTTCATTGCCACCGCTCACAGAAGCGGCTGCAAGATTCATGGGCTTGGCTACACCAATTTGGACGGAATGAAGCGCTTTCGCTTCGACAGCGTTGATAGCACCACCTGGACTATGAGCGGCAGATTCGGCCAGCTCATGCAGTATGACCGAGGTACCATCATCAAGCATAATAGCGTAGTGGGGGGGGTAAAATTGAGAAAAATCATCGACCCTCGCTCTTCTTACGCTCACAATTTCGGCGAATGGCTGAAATTTCAGAAATACGCAGACAATAATCTTTAATATGTGAAGGTATGAAGAAAGCACTAATCATTCTTTCAGGGGGTATGGATTCTGTCACCCTCCTGCATGAGTACAAGGAGAATATCGCGATGGCCGTGACGTTCGACTATGGCTCAAATCACAATCAGCGTGAGATACCGCTGGCGAAACTGCATTGCGAAAGGCTTGGCATCAAGCATATCGTAATTCCTCTCGACTTCATTCATCAGTATTTCAAGTCCTCATTGCTCGAAGGTGGCGAGGCCATCCCTGAGGGCCATTATGCCGATGAGAATATGAAATCAACCGTCGTACCCTTCCGCAACGGAATCATGCTGGCCATTGCCTGCGGTATCGCGGAGAGCAACGGCTTGACCGAGGTGATGATTGCCAACCACGCCGGCGACCATGCCATCTATCCCGACTGCAGGGCCACGTTCATCAGTTCCATGTCTGAGGCTATGGCCTACGGAACCTATGAGCATGTCAGGATTGTGGCTCCCTATACCCATCTGACAAAGGGGAATATCGCCGTGATAGGAAAGGCTATGGGTCTTGATTACTCCGAGACCTGGAGTTGCTACAAGGGCGGCGAGAAGCATTGCGGGAAATGTGGTACCTGCGTGGAGCGCAAAGAAGCACTCGCTGAAGCTGGTATCGATGACCCAACCGATTACGAGGATTAACCAATGTGAGAAGATATAGCAGTTGGCTCACATCAAAACAAAGTCAAACACTTAAAATTGAAAAGCAATGAAAATTAAAAGCATTTTGTGGATGCTGGCGCTTTTTGTCAGCCTTTCCATTGGGTTTACGTCCTGTGACCCCAAACCAAAGAAACAGGACGCTCAGATTGAGAAGAAAGCCATCCCCGAAGCCTTCGATGAGGTCATGCCCTCAGACGGCACTCTGACGGTTGAAAACGTCATCAGTACCGACCGTGAGTATATGTACCTCCACTATAAGGAGGATTACCGATGGTATGAGACGACCGTGGTCTTTGCCGATTATCTCGACGGGGAGGCTCAGGATGGCAGCATCAAAAGCGTCACGAGCACCTTTCAGGTCATGTACCCTGACGAAGGAGGTACCAGCGGCGATGCTGTGGTGGTCTTTATTACTCACGATTTGAATACTATCAGGATTGAAGCCAAGGAAGGAATATTTGTCGGTGACTACGCCCTGAATAGTAACCCTATCAACGTCACATTTACCGAAGCATACGAGAAGATGATGTCGGCAAACTACGTCAAGCCGCATAGTCGATATTGTGTACTACGACAACCTGTAGGGCCTAAAGTCGCGAATCCTCAATACATCTTTGGCAATAACCGAGCGCAGATCTATGTGGATGCCGTCAATGCCAACGTGGTAGATAAAAATCCCTCTTTTGGCAAGCCTCTTGGCGAATGGCCATAAGGTGATGCCCTACCCATCGAGCCGACTGCTATATTCATCACATTTCAAAACAATATAATTATGTATTACGTATCAAAGAAAATGGAGATTGCAGCGTGTCATCACCTCAATCTCAGCTACGAGAGTAAATGTCAGAACCTCCACGGCCATAACTGGCATATCGAAGTATTCTGCAAGGCCAAGGAACTGAACGCCGACGGCATGGTATGCGACTTCAAGCATATCAAGAATAAGATTCATGGTTATCTCGACCATGGCAACCTGAACAAGCTGCTGCCCTTCAATCCGACGGCAGAGAACATCGCCCGCTGGATTACCAAGCAGATACCAGAGTGCTATAAGGCCACCGTTCAGGAATCGGACGGCAACACCGCTACCTATGTGGTAGATGAGGAATAAACCCTATAAGGTATATCATTATGCGAACATACAGAATCAACGAGATATTCTATTCCATTCAGGGAGAGGGTGAATACACCGGCAGAGCCGCCGTATTCATCCGCTTCTCAGGATGCAATCTGAAATGCCCCTTCTGTGATACTGACTTCAAGGACTTTGTGGAAGGTACCGCCGAGCAGATTGTGGAGCGCGTGAAAGAGGTTGGCGGCGACTGTCACTTTGTGGTACTGACTGGCGGTGAGCCTACCCTGCAGGCAGATATCCATCTTTGCGATATGCTTCACGAGGCTGGCTACTACATCGCTATGGAAACCAACGGCACAAAGCCGGTGATGCTCCCTGTCGATTGGGTGACGGTATCGCCCAAGCAGCCTTTCGTCGGAACGGTAGGCACTCCATCCATCCGCAAGGCCAATGAGGTCAAGGTGGTGTTTGATGGCGTGAATACTCCTTCCACCTTCGGCATCGAAGCGGAGCATTACTATCTCCAGCCGTGTGATACTGGAGATAAGGCAAAGAACGATGCCATCTTGCAAACCTGCCTGAGGTATATCCTGAAGCAGCCGAAATGGAAACTCTCTTTACAGACACAGAAAATAATCAATGTGAGATAATTATGAGAAAATTCAAATTCAATATCGGAGATACGGTTGAGGTCGTGGCGGACTTCACCTTGCAGACCGGCTCAGGTGTCAGGAAGATGCTGGGCGAGAAAGCCATTATCAAATATGCTTTCTTTGATGGCAATGCCAATGTCTATACGGTATCGCCCCTTTCGTGGCCTGACAAAGAGGAATGTATCGTCCTCGAATGCGATATGAAGATTGTCCTGCCATCTGAAATGCCGGCGAAGCCAGGAGAGAGTAAAGAAGCAGCCATCGAGCATCTGATTCGTCAGGCTCTTGTGTATATCGGTGAGAATCCCTATCGTGAGGGACTTACCGGCACTCCTGACCGCATCCGCCGTATGTGGCAAGAGTTGTTCAGGGGCTACGATGAGAAGCAGAAACCGAAGATTACCGTGTTCAAGAATGGCGTTGACGGCCTTTCCTATGATAACATGGTGATTGATAGCGGTGACTATTATTCGCTTTGTGAACATCATGCCATGCCATTCTTTGGCCAGTACTTCTTTGCCTATATCCCTCACCCCAAGGGAAAGATCCTCGGACTGAGCAAGGTCGCCCGTGTGGTGGACTATTGCGCTGCCCGCTTGCAGATTCAGGAACGTCTTACCCGTGACATCGTGAAAATGATAGAGGGTGCTCTCACGGAGGGCATCGAACCTGAATGTGCGCCTCTCGGAATGGCCCTCGTTATGAAAGGCCATCACCTGTGTAAGGAAATGCGCGGAGCCAGGAAGAAAGGATTGATGACCACTTCCTATCTGACTGGTGTATTCAGAACGGACAACGATGCCCGCGCTGAGTTTATGCGTTTTGTCAATAGCACTCATGTAGAATAGTTATGCAAAAGGAACAGAAGGAACGTAAGGACAGGGCAAAGCTCGTCCGCTCGAAGATGGAAGAAACCCTCGGTGTGAAGTTCATCGAAATGTTTCCCGCCAGGGATAAGGTTCTCATCATGGAATACCTGATGGAGCAGCCTATGGCCACCCTTCGCTCCTCGATACTCAATGATGACAGTATGCCGGTGTTCGTGGTTACGTGCGCCGACATGCTCGTCTCGCGGGATTTGAAGGGCTTCATGGAGATATACCGATACTTCAAGGAAGAGGCCGAAGAGGGTAAGAAAAGTGTTGAAGTGAAGGTCGGAGTGGCCAAGCGATAACCTCAAAATAAGCACCGAATGAGTACCGAGCAAGATATATCAGGCAAAGCAAAGCGTTTGGCAAATCTTATGCCGCCTTGGAAGAAAGGTCAGAGTGGCAATCCGAAAGGCCGCAAGCCCCTTTCCATCAAGCAGACTATCCGTGACTTGAAGAAAGAGGGTTATCAGGAGCCTACTCAGGATGATATTGCCAAGATGTATAAGTATATGCTTACCCTCGATGAGCCGCGAATCAAGGAGATTGTGGCTGATAAGTCACAGCCCATGCTCAACCGTATCGTCGGCAAGAATATACTCGGTGGCAAGGGTTTCGACATTATGGAGCGTATGATTGACCGTGCCATTGGAAAGGTCGGTCAGAAACTCGACATCACCACTCAGGGCGAGAAGCTGAAGCAGGAGCCTTTGAGCATCCGTTTCGTGGCAAGCAAAGAGGATTTGGCGAAACTGGAGCAGGAAGTTCCCGACATTCCCGACGATGATAGTTGAGTATGCCCGAAATGCTGGTAACAAAGAATTTCGTGAAGCTCGATATTGCGAGACGCAAGGGCTACACGACCGCTTCTGCACAAGGCTCATCACGTTCATCGAAGACGTATAGCATTGTGCAGTGGCTTGTTCGCCAGTGCCACGACACATCTAATACCACGGTCAGCATCGTCCGTAAAACGATGCCGGCATTGAAGCGTTCCGTCTATCGTGACTTCAAGGAAATAATGATAGATTGGGGCCTTTGGAGTGCCAAGAACATGAACAAGAGCGAGTGGATATATACCTTCGATAACGGTTCATGGATAGAGTTCTTTTCCTGCGAGAATGAGCAGAAGATGCGCGGCTCGAAACGAAAGATTCTCTACGTCAACGAGGCTAACGAGATTTCTTTCCTCGAATGGCAGCAGCTGCAGATGCGAACCACCGAGTTCTCTATCATCGACTATAATCCATCTTTCACGGATGAGCATTGGATTAACCTTGTCAATGCCGAGAAAAAGACATTCCATTGGATTTCCACCTACAAAGATAACCCATTCCTGGAGCAGAAGGTTATCGACGAAATCGAATCTCTTCAATGGAAGAATCAGTCTCTTTGGCAGGTCTATGGCCTTGGATTGCAGGCTATCGTTGAGGGCCTGATATTCAAGAAATACAAGATCATGGATGAGTTCCCGAATGAGGCCAAGCGTCACCGCTTCATCGGAATGGACTTCGGTTATACCAATGACCCGACGGCCATCGTGGCCGTTTCCATTGCCGGGAACAAACTGTATCTCGATGAACTATGCTATCGGACGGAAATGCTCACCTCCGATATTATTGCGGAATTGAAGAAAGTGAGGTGGTCGCCGAAGATTATAGCGGAATCGGCAGAGCCCCGCCTGATTGATGAGATATACAACGGCGGTCTCGATATTCATCCAGTGAGGAAATATCAGGGCAGCGTCGTGGCTGGTATCAATAAGATGCTCGAGTATGAGCTTATCGTTTCCCGTCGCTCCTATAACCTTATCAAGGAACTAAAGAACTATACCTATCGCCAGGATAAGGAAGGAAAGTGGCTCAATGAGCCTATCGATATGTATAACCACTGCTTCGCTGGCGATACCCTCATCACCACGTCCAGAGGCCCTGTGCCGATTGAATCGGTGGAGGCTGGAGATTATGTCCTGACTTCGCAGGGCTACCGTCGTGTCCTGAGGCGTTGGGATAATGGAGTACGCGAAATAAAGCGATTTACGCTCGGTTTCGATGATAAATGCGTAATTCTTCGGGCAACGCCTGAACATCGCGTCAAATCGCTCGAAACATGGCAAAAACTCGAAGATTTGGCCGTCGGATGCCTGGTGTTTACTCAAACTAAGGAGAAAAAAGCAAAAATAAGCGAAATTAAGCGTATCTTTGCCACAAATTGTGGCAAGGTGCCGGTCTATGACTTGGAAGTAGAAGGTATTCACGAATACTTTGCAAACGGACTTTTGGTGCATAACTGTATGGATGCAACAAGATATGTTATACTCAGTGAGGTATTAGGACAGAACGGCGACGGCTTGGATGCTGAAGACCTTGCAGATATGTTACCGTAATACCTCAGTTAAGTTATGAGTTCAATAAAAGACATTTTGCTGTTGAATGACGGGGGCGACATAAAGGATTCGCTCTCCCGTACCAAAAAGAAGTTCCGCAAGTCATTCTCAGAGACCGAAGCGGAGTATGACCCCTATCGCCATGCCGTCATGGATCCTTTGAAGCGAAAGAAGAAAAAGACGAAAGTCTCGACTGGTAAGAAGGATGAGAACGGCAAAGATATCTTAAAGGTCAAATATGTGGAGGTGTGCCGCATCGCCGTGCCAGTCCAGCGGCTCATCGTGGAGCGCACCGCCGGTTTCCTGCTTGGGAAGCCTGTCACCTATGATTTGAAGCTGAAAGCGGACGTTGACCCATCGAAGGAGCAACAGAAACTCTATGACGATGTTCTCGATGTGTTCGATAAGAACAAGATGAAATACTTCGATAAGAAGCTGGCCAGGGCCGTGTTCCGTGAGCGTGAAGCCGCTGAGTTGTGGTATTTCGTGCCTGATGAGAACGGCCATCCCACCGACGAAATGCGAGTGCAGCTCCTTTCGCCTTCGCGTGGTGATACTTTGCTGCCACATTTCGATGATTACGGACGCATGGACGGTTTCGGACGCGCTTATAAGACGGTGGATTATAAAGGTGATACAACTCACCATTTCGATGTCTATGCCGGTTTGTATGTCTATCGCTATGCCACCGATACCAACGGCCAATTCTATCATCCCGTCGGCGAGCCGGTTCCTCATGGCTTCGACCGCGTTCCCATTATCTACTACCGTCAGGAAGAAACGGAATGGGAGGGAGTTCAGCCGGTATGCGACCGCATCGATACCCTGATTTCCAACTGGGGCGATACAAACGATTATTTCGGTTCACCTTCTTATTTCTTCAAGGGAACGCTCAAAGGCTTTGCCGAGAAGGGAGAGCAGGGCAAGGTATATCAGGGCGAGGGCGAAAAGGCCGATATGAAGGTTCTCTCATGGGACAATGGCCCTGAATCAGTCAAGGAAGAGTTGTCGAACCTCATCAATATTGCTTTCTCCTATACCCAAACTCCCGATCTCTCATTTAAGAGCATGAAGGAAATCGGTAGCAATACGTCGGGCGTTTCCATCCGCTTGATGTTCACCGACCCATTTATGAAGGCCGACGATAAGATAGAACTCTTCGGTGAATGCTTCGAGCGTCGCTTCAATGTCGTCAAGGGCGGCATCGGTCAGGCTCAGGGTCTTAGCGAGAGCCTTGTGGAGAGCGTCAGGATTGAGCCGAAGTTCGAGCCTTATCTGCCGAAGAATGAGGTTGAAGAACTGCAGATGATTACCTCTTCGACTGGCGGCAAGGCCACTATGTCCCAGGCAGAGGGTGTCCGTCGTAATCCGCTGGTGAAGAATCCTGAGGCCATTATGAAGGAAATCAAGCAGGAAAAAGCCGAAGCCTTGAAGGAACAATCGGCACTTTTGGCCACCGGCTCTTCGTATGATGAATGAGTGAAAACCCATCGAAATCGGTGGGTTTAACTCTTAAATTTCCTGACGAAAAACCTACCGAATATTAAACGGCTGTTTAGCGAAGTTTTACGTGTGTGAATATCAATGTGTTACGATTAAGGGGCATCGATGGGTCTAAGGATAAGGACTATATCTAATATTTATTTATATAATATAAGGGTATAATATACTATTTATATGGCGAATTTTTGAGTTTTCAGAAAAACCACCTCACAAGGTGAGAGACTTCAAAAGGAATGGCAAAGAATAAACAGCAGCAGGATGAACTGATTCAGTTGTTTGGCGTATATAACGTCAGGCTCGGAAAGCTGTATGCCAAATTCGTCAAGGAACTGGCCAAGTTAGGCTTTGATATTGATTCCCTCGAAGATAATCCTCTCTTCAATTTCGATAATTTCCCCGAACTGCGCGACCGCCTCAATGAGATATTCTTCGATTTCGTTCAGAAGAATGTGCTGGTGTTGCAGGATGGAATCAGGGCAGGAACCGCGCTTGCTTTCTCTCAGGACGCTTCAAATCTCAAAGGCTACACCATTCTCAATGATGACGCAATTCTGCGCGTCAGGGCGAATGTAATGCGCTCATTCCTGAATTATCGCATGGGTTCCACTCATGGCCTTTCCCTATCTGATAAGGTTTGGAACTACGCCCAGCAGACAAAGAGCGAGTTTGAGATGGCCATCTCGAATGTCATCACCGACGGACTGAGCAAAGGAACATCAGCCGAGGAACTGAGCCGTAGGGTGAGGATGCAGCTCAATGACCCCGATATGATGTACCGCCGTTATCATCTGAAAGTCATTCAGTCTGACGGCTCGAAGAAAGATGTGGCCAAGTGGTACCGGCGCATCATTGATGAAGATGGAAAAGTCCATTTCGTTCAGGCTCCGCTCGAAGAGGTCGGCACTGGCACTTACCGTTCAGCCAGGAAGAATGCCGTCAGGCTCATGCGGACGGAGATAAACGCATCCTATCACAATGCCAACACCGAGCGTTGGAGGCTGGAGCCTTTCGTGCTTGGCATCCGCATTTGGGGCAGTCCTGAGCATCCTCGTAAAGATATATGTGATGAACTTTGGGGTGACTATCCGAAAGAGATAGACTTCGCTGGGTTCCATCCTCAATGTCTGTGCGCATCGGCTCCCATCCTTTGCTCGAAAGAGGAACTGAACGAAATCATCAAGCGTAAGCAGAATGGTGAGGATATGTCGAAATATGTCTCACCTAACAGGATAAAGGACGTACCCGATAATTTCAAGAAATACATCGAAGAGCATCACGATAGCATCAGGGGACAGTTCGAGCGCGGTACTGCCAACTGGTTCTTTCGGGATAATACCAAGTTCTTCGCTCATCTGTTCAGCGAAGATGAGCGCGACCTCATGGGAATCTCATTGCCACCGGCTCCGAAGCAGAAGCGCGTCAAGACTGAGGCTGAAAAGGCCCTCATTCAGAAGCGATGGGATGAGCGGAGAAAGAAGAATGCCCTCACGATGAAGACTTACGAGAATGTCTTGAAGGTGGCCGCTCAATATCCCGAAGTCGATACTTCATTGCTCGAGCAGTTGGCAGGGAAATATGACCTCGTTCAACTCGGACTTGAAACAAAGAATGTCGCTCATCAGATTGTGGCCATACGAAAGCAGCATCAACTCATTAAGAAGGTGGCTGGCAATGTCCTGTCGGTGGCCAACAACTATTCTGAGATCAATACGGCAAATATCCTCTCGCTCTATCAGGCCAAGAATTATGCCGCCCTGAACGTCGAGGTGAAAGCCGTCGCCAAGCAGATTGCGGCCCTCAATAAGCAGGCCAAGGCCATGAGTGATGTCATTCCTGACGCAAAGAATTGGCTCGGCCAGTTCTCGCTCCAGGAACTGAAAGAGGTTCGTCAGTCTGTCCTGGATAATATCGCCAAGTGGACGAATAAGTATAACACCGATTCTTATCTTAAATCGAAATACGCCACCCTCGAAGATTATCTCATCTACAAGATTGGCGATGAAGCGAAATATGTGGTGGATAGCACCTATCTGAAACCTCATACCCTGCACAAGACATCTGCCGTGGCCGAAGCCGCCTATAAGAAGCAGATATCTACCATCCAGCATGGCGTTGAAATGAAGGCCGTGGCCGCTGATATTGCCGACATCAAAGCATGGTCGGTTGCTCATCCTCAGAGTAAGAACGTGGCAAAGATGCTCAAAGAGGCCGAATCTCTCTACGCTGCCGACAATAATATGACGGCCCTGAAGCAGAAAGTGGATGAAGCACAGAAGGAAATCGAAAAGCGCGAGAAAGAGCAAGCCCGCCGTGATAGGAAGAGAGGGAAGGTCACCGGCACGGCATCGGGCGACCTTTGGGCTGGTGGCAAGGCTCCGTTCACTCAGGCCGAACTGGATAAGCTGGCAGACTATGAGAAGCGGATTATTGATGGCATATTCGCCGGTAAGGGCGCGGATGATTCCCTCATTTCGCAGTACCATGACTATGTGCTGCAGATATCAGAAAAATACTATGACAAGCAGTTATCG
>JAFSRY010000047.1 GCA_017445845.1 Prevotella sp. | reverse complement strand
GCGAGGGCAATGCAAACTTGTTTGCACATTGCCGAGTCGCGACAGAGGAAGACAAAGTCAACCGATGGAGCAGCGAGGGCAATGCAAACTTGTTTGCACATTGCCGAGTCGCGACAGAGGAAGACAAAGTCAAAAGGTCGGATGAAATCCAGCGTTTTCGTTAAGTCAAAAGGTCGAATGAAATTCAAGAAAATGAGTATAAAGGAAATCAACAAGAAAGCCCTTTGGAAGGAGGCCCGCGACTACGCCTTCATCACCGTCGCCATGATGTTCTATTGCGTTGGCTGGACTATATTTCTGTTGCCCAACGCCATTGCAACGGGAGGCGTGCCCGGTGTCTCGTCAGTGCTCTGGTGGGGTTTCGGCATACCCGTCCAATGGAGCTATTTCGCCATCAATGCCATTTTGATGGTGTTTGCCCTGAGGATATTGGGACTGAAATTCTGTATCAAAACCATCTGGGCCATTATCGTCCTGACCACCCTCATCCCTATCAGCTCAAGCATGACACAAGGCCTCGGCCTGCTCCGCGACCAACCCTTCATGGCGGCAGTCCTTGGCGCTGCCTTCTGCGGAACGGGTGTCGGGCTGGGGCTCTCAGTGGGCGGCTCCACGGGCGGCACCGACATCATTGCGGCCATCGTCAACAAATACCACGACATCTCGCTCGGCCGCGTCATCCTCATCTGCGACGTCGTCATCATCTCGAGCAGCTTCCTCGTGCTGCACAGCTGGGAGAAAGTCATCTACGGCTATGTCGTTCTCTATATCACCGCCTTCTGCATCGACCAGGTGGTGAACTCCATGAAGCAGTCGGTGCAGTTCTTCATCATCACCGACAAATACGAAGCCATCGGCCACCGCATCAACCTCGACCCGCACCGGGGGTGCACCGTCATCAATGCGCAGGGCTTCTACAGCGGCCGCGAGGTGAAGATGCTGTTCGTGCTCGCCAAAAAACGCGAGAGTGCCCGTATCTTCGAAATCATCAACGAAGAAGACCCCACCGCCTTTGTCTCGCAAAGCGAAGTCATCGGAGTCTATGGCGAAGGTTTCGACCGGTTTAAGGTTCGTCGCCACAACCTCCATTCGAAATAATCCCCCACCCTATCTTAGTTTCGGCCATGCGATGTATGCCACCGAAAGGACCGGTAAATATTACCGGAAGTATCACCTGTGCCTGGTAAGCATGTCATCACGCACAGGTAAGCATGTTATCAAGCACTGATAAGCGTGTTATCAAGCATTGTTAAGCGTGTTATCAAGCATTGATAATTGCATTATCACAGCCTGATAAGCGAGTTATCAGGCTGTGATAATACTTTCTATGCTTTCAACCCTCTATGAGAAGTCTTTCTGTCGTTACATCAAATTCAGCCAACGCAGCACGTCGTTGAGGTTGGCCACGATGAGGAGGAGCAGGACAATGCCGAAACCCACGTATTCAGCCTTCACCATGAAGTTGTCCGACGGTTTGCGCCGCGTAATCATCTCATAGATGAGGAACAGCACATGACCACCGTCGAGGGCAGGGATGGGCAGGATGTTCATGAAGGCAAGGATGATGCTGAGGAAGGCCGTCATCAGCCAGAAGGCGTGCCAGTCCCATGTAGCGGGGAAAAGGTTTCCGATGGTTCCGAAGCCTCCGAGCGACTTCGCGCCGTCCTTCGAGAAGATGTATTTCATGTCGCCTACATAGCCGCCAAGCACGTTCCATCCGTACTTCACTCCGGCAGGGAAGCTCTCCAGGAAGCTATAGCCGACGTGGGTCACCGTGTAGTCGTCAATGATGTTGCGAGGCATGAAGCCGAGTTTCATGTCTTCCGTCAGCGTGGCATTGGCCGGGAATGTCAGGGTGTCGGCACCATTATAACGCTCGAACGCTATCATCACCCGACGCAGGGCAAGGCTGTCGTCATGGGTCTTCGCATCGACGAGTCCGTCGGTGAGGCGGCCCAGTTGGTCGGTGAGTTCGTTGAACGAGTCAATGGGCTTGCCGTTGATGGCGACAATCCTGTCGCCTTTCTGCAGCCCTGTCATCGATGCGGGGCTGTCGGGCAGTATGCTGTCGACGACGGCGGGCACGAGGGGCGTGACGAAGCGCGGTGTGGACTGCAACATATTGAGCATATTGAGGTCGCCGGGCAGCGCGAGGGTCTTCTCCTCTCCGTTGCGGATGACCGTGGCCTCATGGGCTTTCGACAGGTCGCGATAGAGGTCGCCGCCGAAGGTCTTGAAGGCTCCGCGGTCGGTGGAGACGAGGATGTCGCCGTCTTGGAAGCCCAATGTCTTTGCTTCCTGATTGAACTTCATGCCGAGCGTCATGTCCTTGGGCTGCACATAGTCTTCGCCCCAGGCAAAGAGGACCATGGCATAGATGAACAGGGCAAGCAGGAAATTGACCAACACTCCGCCAATCATAATGAGCAGACGCTGCCAGGCCGGCTTGGTGCGAAACTCCCAAGGCTGTTCGGGCTGTTTCATCTGTTCTGTGTCGAACGACTCGTCAATCATTCCGGCTATCTTGCAATAGCCGCCCAATGGCAGCCAGCCGATGCCGTACTGGGTGTCACTCTTCTTGGGCTTCCACTTGAACAGCGAGCCGTCCCATTTGCCGATTCCGGCGTCGAAGAACATATAGAACTTCTCTACCCTTACGCCGAAAAGCTTTGAGAAAAAGAAATGTCCGCCCTCATGCAACAACACCAGGAGCGAGATGGCCAGGATGAACTGGAGCAGTTTAATAAGAAATATTTCCATAATTGCCTGCAAAGGTCTGCATTTTTTTGCATATAGCCAAATTACTGCATTGGAATTTAAGTCTTTTTTATGTTTCTTGCTTTGTTAAAGAATGTAAATCTTTTGCGACATATCTGAATAACCCTTATCTTTGCATGTCTGCAAGGACTTAATAAATATCCATCTTGAACTAAAGACTATCATTATGAAAAAGGTTATGACATTATTGCTGGCCCTGTTCGTATGTACCATGGCTGGAGCACAAAACATCGACAAACTCTATGAAGAGGGCAAGGCTCTCTACGACGCGAAGAATTACAAGGCTGCCATTGCCAAACTAAAGCCTGCCGCTGAGAAGGGACATAAGAAGGCGCAGTACCGCTTGGGCCGCTGCTACGACAAGGGCTATGGTGTTTCCGAGAACGACAAGGTGGCTTTCTCGTGGTACAGCAAGGCCGCTGACCAGGGTCATCCCAAGGCGCAGTATCAGCTGGGAAAGTGCTATAAGGAGGGCGAAGGTACAACCAGGAATATCCGAAAAGCAGTCGAATTCTTCACCAAGGCTGCCAAGCAGGACAATGGCGAGGCACAACTCGCATTGGGCAAGTGCTATATGAAAGGCAACGGCGTGGATGCTGACCAAGAGATGGCCAAGTCCTGGTTTATGAAGGCCGTGAACAACAAAAAGGATGGCAGTGAGGTGTTGGCCGAACTCAAAGAAGATGCTGCCGATGGCGATCGCGACGCCAGGAAAATTCTGAAAATAGTAAACAAACAGTAGGTTTTTTACTACTGTCAAAGGGGGTGTGTCAAAATAGATATTCAGTCGTCCTGCGGACGAGAAATCCGACAAATCTATACAAAACCTGTCAAATCTTTATGATTTTTTGCCCTTATGATTTGTTTGATTTGTTAAGATTTGAACCTTTTCGTTAAGCCATAAGAGCAGACCAAGCTTGCTTGATGTCTGCCTTGGCGAGAACCGATGGAGCAGCGAGGGCAATGCAAACTTGTTTGCACATTGCCGAGTCGCGACAGAGGAAGACAAAGTCAAAAGGTCGGATGAAATCCAACGTTTTCATTAAGTCAAATGACCAAAGCCAGACTTGTCTGAGCTTTGGCATGACGAGAAAAGGTCGGATGAAATCCAAAGATTTCTCGCCGTAGGCTGCTCAAAAAGGATGATTCGCCTCACCCCCCGAGAAGGTCTGAGGCTATACGGCGTGCCTCACGGTCGGTCTGGAAGTAGGTGTCGAGCGAAGGGTTCTTGTCGAAAGTGGCCCGCTGCATGGTGTCGGCAATGATGTCGGCCATCTGGGGGAACGAACAACGGCCCTCGCGAAATGCCAAGTTGACGACTTCGTTGGCAGCATTGAGTATGCACGGCATGTTGCCCCCTCGGTCCATCGCATCGTAAGCCAGCTGCAGACAACGGAACTTCTCCATGTCGGGCTCGAAGAACTCCAAAGGTGTCTTGAAGAGGTCAAGGCGCTGACCTTGCAGGGGAAGCCGCTCGGGATAGGAGAAGGCATACTGTATGGGCAGCCGCATATCGGGCACACCGAGTTGCGCCTTCACACTGCCGTCAACATACTGCACGGCAGAATGGACGATGCTCTGCGGATGTATCAGCACTTGTATCTTCTCGACGGGAACGCCGAAGAGCCATTTCGCCTCGATGACTTCAAAGCCTTTGTTCATGAGCGATGCCGAGTCGATGGTGATTTTGGCTCCCATGTCCCATGTGGGATGCCGCAGGGCATCGGCTGCCGTGACAGTACGGATTTGCTCCTTCGTCATGGTGCGGAAGGGACCGCCTGAACATGTCAGGAGTATTTTTTCTATCTCGTTGTCACCCTCGCCGGCAAGGCTCTGAAAGATGGCTGAATGCTCACTGTCAACGGGAAGTATGGGCACATGGTATTCATTGGCCAGCTTGCAGATGAGTTCGCCGGCCACGACCAGTGTCTCCTTGTTGGCCAGACAGATTTTCTTCCGTGCCTTGATGGCCCTGACCGTCGGTGCAAGGCCGCTGAAACCGACCATCGAAGCCAGCACCATGTCGACAGGCCCGGCCTCGACAATCTCCTCGAGTGCCTGCGCTCCGGCATAGACCTTGGTGTCGGGCAGGTCGGCCAACAGTTGTCTCAACGGTTCGTAACAGCCTTCGTTGGCAATGACGACGGCGGCAGGGCGGAACCGATGGGCTTGTTCGGCCAGCAGCTCATAGCGAGTATTGGCCGTCAGGGCATACACTTCGTAGCGGTCGGAATGTTGGCTGATGACATCGAGGGCCTGCGTGCCGATGGAACCGGTGGAACCGAGAATACAGATTTGGAGTTTGTTCATCTTATATACTTAAAAGTCCCTCGGGAATATGGAGGGTAATGGTTCGTTGATGGGTGTTCACGTCTTCAATGAGATCGTCGGAGGCAGGGATAAGCAGGTCCTTGCCGCCGGGAGTGACGACCTCGAAAAGGATGTTGATGGTAGAGTCGTCGACAGAGCTAATGGTGCCAACGGGGTGACCACTGGAGCTGTCGACAACAGAGAAACCGATGATTTGCGCCCACGAGAGGTCGTCGCCGTCTTCCTCTTCTGCCTTCGAACGCTCAAAGAAAACATTGCAATGGGTCAGCGTGCGGGCTTTCTCTTGGGTGTCGATGTCACAGAATTTCACCAGCACCGTTGAATCGTTTCTGAAACGGTATTCTTCCATAAAGAAGGGCACAAGGATGCCGTCGACCTCAAGGACAAGATAGTTGCTGTCGAGACGGTCGAAGATGTCATCGTCGAAATGGAAAGCCACTTCGCCTCTGACACCATGAGGTTTGCCGATGCGGCCGATGGGGAATACGTCTTCTTTCCTGATCATCTTCTGTCTTTAACGATGGTGATTACGACTGCACTCTCTCTATCTTGGCACCGAGGGCGTTGAGGCGCTGTTCGATGTTCTCATAGCCCCGGTCTATTTGGGCGATATTGGCAATGCGGCTTGTCCCTTTTGCCGACAGGGCTGCTATCAGCAAGGCGATACCGGCACGGATGTCGGGACTCGACATGCGGCCTGCCCTCAGCGTCAGCTTACGGTCGTGGCCGATGACGACCGCCCGATGTGGGTCGCAAAGGATAATCTGTGCACCCATGTCGATGAGTTTATCGACGAAGAACAGACGGCTCTCGAACATCTTCTGATGAATCAGCACCGACCCTTGCGCCTGGGTCGCCACGACAAGCATCACCGACAGCAAGTCAGGGGTGAGTCCCGGCCACGGTGCATCGGAGAGGGTCAGTATGGTTCCGTCTACATAGCAGTCGACACAATAGCTGTCCTGACGCGGTATGAAGAGGTCGTCGCCTTCTTCCTCGATGGTGATGCCCATGCGGCGGAAGGAATCGGGGATGATGCCGAGGTTGCGCTGCGACACGTCTTTGATGCGGATGCCATTGCCAATCATGGCGGCCATTCCGATGAACGAGCCCACTTCAATCATATCGGGCAACAGACGGTGGTCAGTGCCGTGAAGGCTTTCTACGCCTTCGATGGTGAGCAGGTTAGAGCCGATGCCATCTATCCGGGCACCCATCCGGCAGAGCATCCTGCAGAGTTGTTGGACATAGGGTTCGCAGGCGGCATTGTAGATGGTGGTAGTACCTTCTGCCATCACTGCAGCCATGATGATGTTGGCGGTGCCGGTGACGGAGGCTTCGTCGAGCAACATATAGCAACCCTTCAACCGGTCGGCATGTATTTCGTAGACGTTACGATGCTCTATCTTGTCTAATTGGGCACCGAGCTTCTTAAAACCGAAGAAATGGGTGTCAAGGCGACGTCGACCAATCTTGTCGCCACCGGGCTGGGCCACCGTAGCCTTGCCGAACCGGCCGAGCAGGGCCCCGATGAGCATCACTGAGCCGCGAAGTTCCGAACACTTTCTGACAAAGGCATCGCTGCCGAGATAATCGAGGTTCAGCTCATCGGCCTGATAGGAGAATTCATCACGGGCCAGACGCTCGACCTTCACCCCGATGTTCTGCATCAGCAGGTTCAGGTTGCGCACATCGAGAATGTCGGGAACATTGGCAATGCGCACGACATCGTTAGTAAGCAGCGTGGCACAAATCACCTGCAAGGCTTCGTTCTTGGCTCCTTGCGGCTTGATGGTTCCACTGAGCGGATGTCCTCCTTCAATAACGAATGACTCCATAGGCTTCGTTGCGGGCGTTATTTATTTCTTCTTTCGTTTGCGTTCGGGTTCTGCATTCAGCTCCACTTTCTCAAAGCGGAAGTTGTCAAGGTCGATTTGTATGCGGCCGTCGGTATAGCGGGCAAGGTCGGAAGCCACTTTCTCATCGGCTGCCGAACCGTGGCCCCATTGCACGAGGCAACGCTTCATCTGGTTGGCGGTGTCGGCTATCAGCTGGTCGAGGTCGGGTCCTTCGTCCATGACCTTTAGCTTCTCGAAGAGCTCGAAAATCAGGTTGCCATAGTGACGGACAGGAATGTCGGTCATGGGATAAGGCAACGGTTCGGGCTTCGTGGTAATATGGACGGCATTTCTGACGTCATAAGGCCAGTCGATGTCGAGTCTGAAACCAGACATCAATGCCAAGTGGTCCCAGTATTTCTGTTCGGCATTCTCCGTGCCATGAGGTTGCGGCGACATGCGCTTCATGACAGCCACGATACTCTTGGCAGCCTGAAGCCGCTCTTCCCGGGTAGGGAGTTCAATGGCCATATCGACCATGTTCTGTATCTCCCGACCGTACTCCGGCATCATCAACTTCTCGCGGTGGGTGTTGTAATCTAATCCTTCTATGTTCATAATCAAAGTGTTTTCTTAAAGAAGTCAGAGCAGTTTCTTCGGCAGCTTGGCCACGAAGTCTTTCAGATAGTAAGGCACGAAGTAGGCTACATCTTCAAACTTTTCATCGAAACAACGCCGTTCGGCCAACGGGAACATCCATCGTGCCAGCGGCTCGATGCCTTCGATGAGGCGGGCGTTGGGATGGCCGATGGCCTCCATGCACTTAGCGGCTCCGTTGCCGAAGAAGTAGACCGGCCCCCGGTCGAGGTATTCGCGATAAGTATCGGCATCGACGACATCGGCGCGAATCTCCCTCACTTCCTTCAACGAACGGTCGTAAAGGGCGGCATAGACCTCCATGCGACGGGCATCGATCATAGGACACAACAGGGCGTCGTCTTCTATCTCGCGCCGCAACAGGACGGGAACACAGAGCAGCGCCAGCGTAGGGACAGCCACGAGTTTTAGGTCGCGGGCATAGCAGACACCTTTCGCCATTGACGTACCAATGCGCAGTCCCGTATAGGAGCCTGGCCCTTGACTGACCGCCACGGCATCGAGGGTCATCAGCCGCATATCGACAAACGACAGGGCCTCATCGACAAAGACACCCAGCTGAACAGCATGATTCGGGCCACTGTGATCTTCACGTTCAAAAACGCACACACCGTCTTGGCTGACAGCTACCGAACACACATCCGTGCTCGTTTCTATATGTAATATACATGCCATAACGTTCTTTCTCTGCAAAATATTTTGCAAATTTACGCAATTTTGTCCGTTTTCTCCGAAATAATGCGTACTTTTGCAAAAAATTAACGCATTATTTGATATGATACTATCTATGACTGGTTACGGTAAAGCCGTAGCAAACTACAAGACAAAAAAGATAAATGTTGAAATAAAATCACTCAACAGCAAGTCGTTAGACCTCTCCACTCGCATTGCTCCTCTCTATCGGGAGAAGGAAATGGAAATGCGCCAACTCATCGCGACAGAATTGGAGCGGGGAAAGGTAGACTTCAGTATATGGATAGAGAAAGATGCCGACGACGAGGCGACGCCTATCAACGTTGCCCTTGTTGAGAATTATTACCAACAGATTAAGGCGCTGACAGCCAAGACAGGCATACCCGAACCTGAAGACTGGGCAGGCACGCTGTTACGGTTGCCCGACGTAATGACGAAGACGGAAGTGGAAGTTCTCGACGAGGAAGAATGGAAAGTGGCATGCGGTGCCATCAACGAGGCCATTGCCCAACTGACGGAGTTCCGCCGCCAAGAGGGTGCCGCGCTGCAGCGGAAGTTCCAAGAGAAGGCAGACAACATCGAAGCTTTACTCCTGAGCATCGAGCCTTATGAGAAGGAACGTGTGGCAAAGATCCGCCAGCGTATCACGGACTCGCTTGCACAGATTCCCGAAGCCGACTACGACAAGAACCGTCTCGAACAGGAACTCATCTACTACATCGAGAAACTCGACATCAGTGAAGAGAAGCAGCGTCTGGCCAATCACCTGCGTTATTTCCGCGAGACCATGCAGGAAGAAGGTCACGGTGTCGGCAAGAAGCTTGGGTTCATCGCCCAAGAGATGGGGCGCGAAATCAATACCACCGGTTCAAAGAGCAACCATGCTGAAATGCAAAACATCGTCGTGAAAATGAAAGACGAGCTCGAACAAATCAAAGAGCAGGTGCTGAATGCATTGTAAAATTGAGAGCCTCCCCCATCCCCTCCCAAGGAGGGGAGTACCTATCGGAGTAAAAAACAGCACTTTGAGATGAATAAGTTTGGATATGAAACTGCAGACGGAGCCTTTTATCATCTTCTGAAAAAAAATTCAAGAAACCATAAAAAAGGAAATGAACAAGATTATACCTAAGAGTTCCGCTACCACCGTAGAATCAGATTTGACCCGCCAGGCACCCCCCTCCTTGGGAGGAGTCGGGGGAGGCCTCATCATCGTCAGTGCCCCCTCTGGTTCAGGCAAGTCGACCATCGTGAACTGGCTGAGACAGGAACATCCGGAACTGAGGCTGGCCTTCAGCATCTCATGCACAAGCCGGCCCCCACGCGGACAGGAACAGAATGGCGTTGAGTATTTTTTTATATCGCCCGAAGAGTTTCGCGAGCGTATCGGACGCGATGAGTTCCTCGAATACGAGGAGGTATATGAGAACCGCTTCTACGGCACACTCAAAGAGCAGGTGGAAAGGCAGTTGGCCGCCGGGCAGAATGTAGTCTTCGATGTCGACGTCAAAGGCGGCATCAACATCAAGAAGTTCTATGGCACTCGCGCCTTGAGCATCTTCATCCAGCCGCCGTCGGTAGAAGAACTGCGCCGCCGACTTGAAGGCCGCCAGACCGACAGCCCCGAAGCCATTAACGAACGCATTGCCAAGGCTGAATACGAAATGACATTCGCCCCGCAGTTTGACCGCATCCTCATTAACGACGACCTCGAAACAGCCAAGCAGGAAGCTCTGGAGATGGTGAGGGAGTTCTTGGCCAAGTCCGCCCCTGCCTCCTCACAAGGCGGGGAGTGCCAGTCGGAGTGAAATGCAGAAAACCATCATATCGAATGAAGCAAGACACATCTACCAAAACGCGCTCGGGAATGGGCGCCCCTCCTTGTGAGGGGCCTGGGGAGGCCACTATCGGTATCTTCGGCGGATCTTTCAACCCTATTCATACGGGACATATAGAGCTGGCGCGTCAACTCAGACGGGTGCTCAAACTCGATGAAGTGTGGCTCATGGTCACGCCCCTCAATCCGTTCAAGTCGAAGGAAACAGACCTTTTGCGCGACGACCTGCGACTGTCACTGGCGAAGGAAGCACTGAAGAACGAACCACATATTCATGCCCACAAAGACGAGTTTCTGCTCCCCAAGCCCTCCTACACCTGGCAGACGCTTCAGTATCTCAGGAAGAAATATCCTGAAAAGCACTTCATCCTCCTCATCGGAGCCGACAACTGGCTGGCCTTCGACCGCTGGCGCGAATACAAGCAGATTATTGCCACGACCCCCATCGTCGTCTATCCGCGCGAAGGGTACTCCATCGACCCCGCTTCACTGCCCACAGCCGGTGACGACGGGCTGCCCTCGGTGACCGTCGTCGACACCCCGCTCTACCCCATCAGCTCTACCGAAGTCCGGCGGCGAATACGTCTTCGCCAACCGCTGTCAGGCCTCGTGCCGCGCCACATCATCAGCCAGACACGCCGTCTCTACCTACCTTTCCTGCGCATGTTGGATGCAAGAGATGCTCACAAAAACTGAGTCCGCCCATCATGGACATCAGCCGTTCTGACATCCATTGCCCATCATCGCACCTGCGGTTATTCAGAACCGTTTCTGCGAAGTCTTACACTTCTTATCCTTATCAGCCATTGATAAGCGTGTTATCAAGCACAGATAATCGGATTATCAACCATTGATAAGCATGTTATCAAGCACAGATCATCGTGTTTCCAATGGTTGATAACATGCTTACCTGTGCCTGATAACAATTCCGATGCTTAGAATCGTCTTTTCCGAAGCTGTTTTTTCAGGACACTGATAAACTGGAAAACAAAAAAGCCACTACTCTCAACGAGCAGTGGCATTTTTATGTTTAACTTAAAACTTTTTCTTTGTCAAATGGGAACCTCACGGTCACCATTATCATCCTGTTAAACAATCATTAAAAAAATTACCTTAAACCTAATAACTAAAAACCTAAATCTATTACTACTAACCTAAACAATCTATTAATATGAAAAACCGTCATTGTTTTAACACCCTCTCATTCCCAACGCTTTGCGAATAATTATCGGATGTCTTTCTTAATGACACTGCAAAGGTACGAAATATTTGCTGTGCACGCAAACAATCTTCCGATTTGTTTTCAAAAACTTGAATTCTATTGATATACATCAACCTTTCAGCTGAAAAAAATTACAAATAATGTCAGAAAGGTGCCTCCCACTCGAAGGTCAACGGCTCATGGGTGAGAGGATGCGGGAAAGACAGCCGCTGGGCATGAAGGAACAGCCGTTGGGCGCCTTCAGCCTGTGGCTTTACGGCACAGGCATCGGCAGCAGTCAGTGGTTCGCCATCAGTGTCAGCAGGAGCCACCTGCAAGGAATGACCGTACAGGCGGTCGCCTTTGATGGGACATCCGAGCCCCTCCTGATGGGCACAGTGCACGCGCAACTGGTGGGTACGGCCGGTAAGCGGGTTCAGTTCCAACCGTGTTGGGGTCAAAGTCTTGTAGCGTGTGACGGCTTCCTTTCCCTTCTCATGGTCAACACGCTGATAAGGGCGGTTCAAAGGGTCGGGCAGCAAGGGCAGACGGATTATGCCATCCTGACCGGGTGTCAGCACAGGGCGTTCGAGTTCAGCCACATAGGTCTTCTCCACTTGCCTGCCGAGAAAAAGTTGCTGCAACAGCCGATGCATCTCTTTCGTCAGGGCAACGACCATCAGTCCCGACGTGTCTTGGTCGAGCCGGTGGACAATCAGAGGGCCTTCGGCATCGGGATAATGGGCGCTCACCCATGAGCATACCGACGGTTCACTGCCTTTTCCCGGTACGCTCAACAGCCCTGCAGGCTTCTTGATGATGAGAAAATCGGGATACGACCGCAAGACTTCACAACCCATCAAATCCACCCCTTGAGAGGTTGGCGATTGGAGGTTTGAGGCTTGAGGCCTGCTGTTTGAGACTGTGGCGTCCATCATCCATTCAAGAATCGGCTTGCACTTTCCCCGACAGGCAGGATAGCACTGCAGGTGGTGGCGCACCTCATCGTGCGGCGACGGCCCATACCAAAACATTGCCATCTGAACGGGCTTCAAACCGTGGGCATAGGCATACTGCAACAGCCGGGGCTCGCAGCATTCGCCGGCACCGGCCGGCGGAAAGCCCTGAGGTGTCGGGGCAAAGATGTCGAGCAAGTTGCGCCGTTGGCCAGACGCATTGAGCATTTCAAATTGTTCAAAGAGCCATCGCTGCAAGGCTTCCGACCGTTCCTTCCGCTCCATTCGAAGCCGTTTCAGCTGGCTCTCGTAGGGTTCCAACAGTGTCTGCAGTTCATCTTCGCGCCCGGCATAACGCTGTCGGGTGCGGTGGAGCTCTGCCTTCTGAAACTGGCTCTCACGAATCATCTCCTCCTGTTCGGCTGCCGAAAGGAATCCTTCCCGACGCCGTTCGTCGCGCAACTTCTTACCCATCCGCATGACGGTCTGGGCCTTCAGCACAGCCGTCTGGGCCTCCTGCCGAAGGGCTTCGCGCGTGCGTAATAAATATAAATAGGTGGAATCGGTGGTAATGTCTGTCATCTGCCGGTTCAAGGCAGTGATGCGGGCTTCCTCTTGTTTAAAATAGCCGTCGGGCTGCAGATAGTCGTAGACGGGCGGTACGAATCCCGGCCACGAGGCACTGTCGCCAATCTGTCCGGAGAATGCCATCAGAAAACCACGTCCACAGGGTGTAGCGTCGGGCTCTTTCTCCACCACGAGCACTCCGAACATCTTACCTTCGCCGACACCCTCCATCAGCCGACGGATGGCAGGAAGGGCTTCGCTGACAGCCTGTCGGCAGACGGCATGAGGCTCATAGTCGAAAGGATTGTTCATGGCCGCAGGCCACTCGCCGTCGTAGTGCAGAGGATGAAACATCGAGAGGCTCCTTTCGTCAGACATATTCCGGTCCGCACTTGATGCCTACCTCGTTGGCATACTTGCGGACAAGGGCCGAAGAGTCTTCTTTCTTGCAGATGAGCAGGACGTTGTCGTGCTCAGCAACAATGTATCCTTCCAGCCCTTCGATGACTGCCAGACGGTCTTCGGGCATTTTGATGATGTTGTTCTTTGAGTTCTCAATGATGACTTTCGAGTTGACGACGACATTGTCGTCATCGCTTTTCTGCATCGCCTCATAGATACCATGCCAGGTACCGAGATCGGCCCAGCCGAAGTCACATTTCATCACACAGACATTGTCTGCCCGTTCAAGGATGCCGTAGTCAATGGAGAGGTTGGGATACGAGGGGAAGTGCTCGTGGATATAGGCATTCTCCTGTTCGATGCTGCAGTCGGGAATCTCCTTGATGAGCTGGCGCAACACCGAAGGAAGCAAGACGCTGAAACTCTCGACAAGGACTTTCGAACTGGCAAGGAAGATGCCTGTGTTCCAATAGAACTCGCCACTCTCAATGAACATCCGTGCAAAGTCGCGCTCGGGCTTTTCCGTAAACGACTGCACACGATAGACATTCTCTTCCTCCTGCTCACCCAGCTGTATGTAGCCGTAACCGGGTTCCGGCCGCGTGGGCTTGATGCCCATTGTGAGGAAGACATCGTGGCGGCTGACCATGGAAATACCATCCATGATATTCTTGGCAAAGGCCTCATCGTTTTGAATGGTCTGGTCGGAAGGCGTCACGACGATGACAGCCTGCGGATTCATTCGCCAGATGCGATGATTGGCCCAGGCTACACTCGGTGCCGTGTTGCGATAGATAGGTTCGGCCAAAAGGTTGTCGGCAGGCAGTTCGGGCAGCTGTTCTCTGACAATGTCTGCATAGCGTTCGTTTGTATTGACGTAGATATGATCGGCTGGCAACAGTCGGGCAAAGCGGTCGAAAGTCTGTTGCAACTGCGTTCGTCCCGTACCAAAGAAGTCGATAAATTGCTTAGGATATTGTTCGCGACTGCAAGGCCATAGGCGACGGCCTTTGCCTCCTGCCAATATCACACAGTAGCTGTTTTCTGTCATAGGTGCTTGTTTTTTGTGGGTTAGCATTATTCTATATATAATAACGCTTGTTTTCATGTTTTAGTATGCAACTTCCAAAAAATATTCATGGGCTTTCACTGACACCGTTCATTGCCTCCACATATTCATAGAGCTTTCGGTAGAAGGGATGGCGGCAGAGGGTATGCGGATTGCCCAGGATGATAAGTTTCATGCGTGCTCGGGTGATGGCGACGTTCATTCGGCGCAGGTCGCGAAGGAAACCAATCTGCCCTTGGTCGTTCGAACGAACGAGAGAGATGAGGATGACATCGCGCTCTTGACCCTGGAAGCCGTCGACGGTGTTCACCGAGATCAGATGCCGGAAGGGTTTGAAGAAGGCCCGTTTTCGGACAAGGCTGCGCAGATATTGCACCTGAGCCCTATAGGGCGAGATGATGCCGACGTCGATGCGTTCCTCCAGGATGCGTTGCTTGCCGATTTTCGTGAAATAATCTTCAAGCGTATCAAGTGTCAAGGCGGCTTCTTCCTTATTGATTCGACCGAAGGAAGCACCGATGAACTCTTCTTTCCACTCCACGTCGCCGTCTTCAACCTCTACACTCTTCCACACCATCGGCACGTCATAGTCGAGGATGCCCCGATATTTAACTTCGGGCGCACACTCCACCTTACCATCGTAGAACCAGTCGGAGGAGAACCGCATGATTTCCTCATTCATTCGATACTGCATCCGCAACAGTGTCACCACTTCGGGTTTCTGCTCGACGATGCGTTCCATGAGGGTTTTTCCCAAGCCGGCTTTCAAAGCCACAGGACTCTTCACCGTGGGCGGGAGCTGACAGTGGTCGCCGGCAAATATCACTCGCGATGCTCTTCGGATGGGAATCCAGCAGGCTGCCTCCATCGCCTGTGCCGCCTCATCAATGAAAAGGGTCGCGAACTTCATACCCTCCAAGAGTCGATGGGCAGAGCCGACGAGGGTCGAGGCGATGACGCGCGCTTCACCGAACAGTTCGGCGTTGATACGGATTTCCAGTTCGGCGGCACGGCCCTTCAGGCTTTCCAACTTCTGATGATAACGCTCATCCCGACGGGCCTTACGGCTGCGCAGTTCCCGGATGGCCTTGCGGAGCGCCCATAGCTGCGGATAGTCATTGTGAGCTTCAAAGCGACGCTCATAGGTGAACGACAGCATCTTGTCGTCAACCCGGACGGGATTGCCGATGCGAAGCACGTTGATGCCTCGGTCAACAAGCCGTTCGCTAATCCAGTCGACAGCCATGTTCGACTGTGCACAGACCAGCACCTGACTCTCGCGGCGCAGTGTTTCGTGGATGGCTTCGACAAGAGTCGTGGTCTTGCCCGTTCCCGGCGGCCCGTGAACGACGGCTACATCCTTGGCACGAAGCACCTCATTGACTGCCCGTTCCTGCGTGGCATTGAGCCAGGGAAAGCGGATGTCGCCGAAACTGAAGGTTTCTGCCTGCTGCTTCGTGTAGAACAGGTCACGAAGGTAAGCCAGACGGTTACCTCGCGAACGCATGACACGCTCCAAGGCATCGAACATCGTCCGATAGCTGGTTTCGTCGAACGACAGCTGTACGAAAAGATGCTCTGCCGCCTGCAGTGCCAACACATCGGTCTTGTCGGGGATGACGACCACCATACGGTCGCCGTCGACAAACGACACCGTTCCGGTAATGATGTTCCGCTGTATGGAACCCTTCGCGCCTTCACCGCCGCCACTCTCCTGTCCTATCGCCACAGGACGTCCGAACTCAAAGTTGTGCTCGATGTCCTGGTCTTGTGTCCGTAACACCTCTACAACTCTTTGGTTCAATGAATTATAGTAGCATTTTCCGATGCGCACGTTGAGCCATGCATCGCCACGACGCACCCTGCGTTCAATGCCGAAGGTTTCGGTCATCGTCGCAAATGCTTCTTTCTCGGCAACGTACTCCAGTTGCAGCAGCATCCGCTGCCGTTGCAGTTCCAATATCGGGTTATAAGTGTTCATCAAACCTCAGAGTCTCATTTTTTCTTAGAGCGGATATTCATCGAAGGCATAGAGCACGGTGGAAAGGTATCGCTCGCCAGTGTCGGGCAAGAGGACGACGATGTTCTTTCCCTTGTTCTCCGGTCGGGCTGCCACCTGCGCAGCGGCAAAGGCTGCGGCTCCGGCCGATATACCGACAAGGAGGCCTTCCTGCCGTGCCAGCTGACGCCCCGTGCGGATGGCATCGTCGTTATCGACATCGATGACTTCGTCAACAACATCTCCATCGTAGGTTTTGGGAATAAAGCCGGCACCAATGCCCTGTATCTTGTGCGGCCCGCTCTGTCCGCCGTTCAATACGGGTGACGAGAGAGGTTCCACGGCGATAATCTTCACGTTCGGGTTCAGCTCTTTCAGGCGACGGCCCACACCCGAGACGGTTCCGCCGGTGCCGACGCCAGCCACGAAGATGTCGACCTGCCCATCGGTATCCTCCCAAATCTCCACACCCGTCGTTTCGTAATGACGGGTTGGGTTGGCTTGGTTTTCAAACTGCTGCAGGATAACCGCACCGGGGATGCTGTCCTTCAGTTGTTGTGCAGCCCTGATGGCTCCCGGCATTCCGTCTTTCCCTGGAGTAAGCCGAACCTCGGCACCATAAGCCTTCACAAGGTTACGCCGTTCTATGCTCATCGTCTCGGGCATGGTGAGGATGAGGTGGTAACCTTTGACGGCAGAGACGAGGGCGAGTCCCACGCCCGTGTTCCCACTGGTCGGTTCGATGATGGTAGCACCAGGCTTCAAGATGCCCTGTTGTTCGGCATCCTCAATCATGGCAAGTCCGACACGGTCTTTGACGCTACCACCAGGATTAAAGAACTCCACCTTGGCGATCAAGGGTTTTTCGAGACCTTGCGATGCAGAAAACTTTCCCAACTCAAGGAGTGGGGTGCGGCCGATGAGGTCGGTCAGTTGCTTTGCTATTTTCTTCATAATTTTTATCTGTTATCATTGTTTTATCAAGTAACGCGGTTGGTCTGTTTCAGCTCAAGGTATTTATTGATAACGTTTACCGAGAGTTGGTCAGGTGTTGTCAGCAGCGCAAGAATTCCATGCTGTTGCAGCTGACTGACAATCAGCCGTTGCTCATAAAGAGTCTTCTCTGCTATGACATGCCGATAGTAATCTTCGGCTGTTGTCGCCTTCTCGTGGGTATACTGCCGCAATTCCTCGTCCTGGAAGAACACGACCAGCACCCGATGCCATCGGGAAAGTTGAAGCATATAGGGCAGCTGGCGACGCATGGCGGCGGCCGTTGCGAAACTGGTATAGAGGATGAGTAGCGAACGCTTAGACACATGTCTGACGACATGATCTATTAAGACCGAATAGTCGGTCTCGCCAAAGTCGGTCTGCTGAGCATAAAGACTCTCAAGGATTTCCTGCATGTGTCCGGGGCTTCGTTGAGCTGGCAGGTAGGTGTCGAGGGTGTTGCTGAAAGTCAGCAAACCCGCTTTATCTTCCCGATGCATGGCCACATACGAGAGCACCAACGAGGCATTGATGGCATAGTCGAAGAGCGTCATCCCGCGGAAGGCCTGCTGCATGACTCTTCCCTTGTCGATGACCGAGAAAATGTGCTGTGAGCGTTCGTCCTGAAAGACATTCACCATCAGCTGACTGCGACGGGCAGTGGCGCGCCAGTTGATGGTCCGGAAGTCGTCGCCCTGCACATAGTCTCGAATCTGTTCAAACTCCGTGTCATGACCGATGCGTCGGATGCGCTTCAGACCAAGCTCACTCAACCGGTTGCTGTGGGCCAAAAGTTCATACTTGCGCAACATGAGGTACGACGGATAGACCTTCACCTCCTGCGGCTGTCCGCAGGTATAGCGACGTTCGACGAGTCCAAGGCGTGTCTGCACGAAGATGCGGATGTAGCCGAACTGATAGGCTCCCCGCCGGGTGGGCCGATAGTAATGGAGGACTGACGAAAGGGCCTTGTCCCATGATGTTTCTCCACCTTTCTTTTCAAAAGGCGGTGCCTCATCCATCACGGTCAGCCGGGTTGGGAATGGATAGGAATTCTGAATGTCGATGCGTACATGGTTCCAATCGCCATTAGAAAAGCGGTCGGCCATGTAGCGCCCGGCCTCGATGCCACTCTTCATATATAATAATGTAATGTCGATGAGAACCGCCAGCGCAAAGAGTGCAAGAGCCAGCCGCCCCACCGTGAAGAGGGGAAGCCACCAATAGCCGCTGCCAATGAGCAGGATGACGATGGCGAAGACGATATAGAAGCGATGAGTCAGAAACACGATAGCGATTACTTCGGAACTTCCACTTTGTCAATGAGTCGCTGTGCGACCTTGATGGGCGTATAGCCTTCCATTTCAGCTTCAGCCGTGAGGATGATACGATGGTGGAGCACATGGGGTGCGATGGTCTTGATGTCGTCAGGAGTCACGAAGTCGCGTCCCTGCAGCAGCGCATAAGCCTTTGAAGCCTGCATGATGGCTACCGAGGCACGGGGCGAAGCACCGAGTTGGACCGCCCTTGAGTTTCGTGTCTGACTGACAATCTCTGCCACATATCGCAAGAGCGACTCTTCTACGATGACGCTGTCAATGAGTTGTCTCAGCTGCAAGAGTTCATCGTGAGAAATGACCGGCTGGATGTCGTCGAGACGCGTGAAGGCCGCGTGTTGCTGATGTCGCCGCAACACTTCCACTTCCTCCTCCACTGGCGGATAGCCCATCGTTATCTTCATGAGGAAGCGGTCGAGCTGTGCTTCCGGCAGCCTATAGGTGCCCTCCTGTTCTACGGGGTTCTGGGTCGCCAGGATGGTGTAGAGCGGGTCCATACGATGGGTGGTGCCGTCGACGGTCACTTGCCTTTCCTCCATGACTTCAAAGAGTGCCGCCTGTGTCTTGGCAGGAGCACGGTTGATTTCGTCGACCAAGACGACATTGGCGAAGACCGGCCCCTGATGGAAGTCGAAGTTGGAAGTCTTTACATTGAAGACGGTCGTTCCGAGCACATCACTGGGCATCAGGTCGGGCGTGAACTGAATGCGCGAGAAACGGGCGTCAATCAATCGGCTGACGAGTCGTGCCAAGAGGGTCTTGGCGACGCCCGGCACGCCCTCGATGAGGACGTGACCGTCGGCAAGAATGGCTGTGAGTACGAGGTCGACAGCTTGCTCCTGTCCGACGATGATTTTCCTGATCTGACTTTTCAGTGCCTGCATCTTTTCGGCAAAAAGCGTAAGGTCTGTTCTTGTTTCCATTTTTTAGGGAGCCTCCCCCTTCCCCTCCCAAGGAGGGGAGTGCCTGCCGGTTTGTGGAGGCTTTGGCAGGCCATGAGTAATCTCATTTAGTCAACTTTTCCATCATTCGGTTCATCTCATCAATATAGAAGCACATCATGCGGTCGTCCATATTCTGAGAACGTTGGGCTGCCAGCCGCGACCGCAGCAGAATGCTCTTCACGTCGCCTTGGCTGAGTCCTGTTTTCTCGGCGAGTGCACTGATGACATGTTCGTCGTCGGCTTCATCGGTGATGTCAATCCCCGTGAGCCGGCGCACTTCCTCCGCGAAATATTTATATTTCTTGCTGACGAGGTCGGCATTGTCGTGCCGTTGGTGGTAGAGGGTACCTATGAGTTGTATGAACTCCATCTGTCGGTTCTTTGGTACCTCCACGACGGGTTCTATGCGTTGCCGGCGCCGTGCGGTGAAGACCATGAAGAGAACGATGGCAAGCACGGTCAGCCGCAAAGCCCACTTCAACGGCGGATGAGCGAGGAAATGACGCGTGGGCGACATCTCGTTCATCCACATGCTGTCCGTCTTTATATAGCTTTCCAACCTCACCACGGGGCGGTCGGCTATCAGCGGCATTACATCGAAGATCAGCCGGTCGTAGCCTTCGAGCATCCCATAGTTGGTGAAGATCAGATTCATCGTACTGACATAGATGTCACCTTCCCCTATGGAATAGTGGACGAGGACCGCAGCCTCTTTTTTCCGATAATTCTGAATATCTGAATCCCATCTGTCTACGAAGGTAGACATCAGCGTGTCACACGGATGGGGTTCGGGGTCGTCCTCGTAGATATAATTCAGAACGACAGAGTCTCCGTCTTCATCTTGACAGGAGGTGCTGTCAACGACATGTCGGGTGGGTTCATAAGAGAACGCCCCCGGTATCAGCACCTCGGGAACGACATACCGATGCGTCGTATCAGGAAGTTCACGGTGCCAATAGATGGTGTCGACATCCTTGGCAGTCCTGAAATTATGCAGCGAAAACCAGTTATAATTGAGGTTACCTATAAAGAGGCTGTCCGACAACAATCCGCTTAACTCCTGGCAGAGAAGGAAAATCTTATCGCCGCTTCGTGCCAGTTGGAACAGCTTCGCAATGGTCAGGCTGTCAGAGCAGAACGAATAGTCGGTGCTGAAGACAAGGTACGACCGGTCTTCTTGCAGGCTGTCTTTCTCCCTCACGAGCATGGGGAACGTCTTTTGGCTGACCTCATAGCCATTGGGCAGCGAAGCCTCCATCAACTGGTCGAAGAGCTTGCAGCCGAAGGGCTGGTCGCTGTCGTGATGGAACGACATGGACCAGTTAAACTGCCTGGGCATCTGTAGCATCAGGACAAAGACGAGCACGAGGAAGGCGACGATGCCAAGGATAAAGCGAGTGTTATCTTTCATCGGTCTCACCTCCTTTCTCTATGGCCCTCTGCAAAGCTGCCATCGCCTGGCAGAGGGCTTCGTCGGCAGGGAAGCCACCGTAGCGCACCCGCAGGAAATGACAGGTAAAGACCCGGAAGTCGTCGCCGGTCACCTCATGAAGATATTGCGACGGTGTCTTATAGGGTCGCCACTGAATACGGTTGGCATCGGTCAGGGCCTTCAGCGTCTGCAAGTAGACCAGCCGTACCACTTCGTTCCACTGCCGCTGGCTTTGAGCCGCAGCGATGGCCGAGGGGAAGTCGATGCCATAGATGGTATCCTCAATAGCATCAGCATCGTGGTTCTCCACAGTTCTTGCCGAACCGAACAACGAATGGCGGCGCCAATAGAGGAAGGCGGCGACGGCAGCCAACAGCACTACCGCCACAACCGGCCACAGCCACTCACCCATGTTCTCCATCGGTTCAGAGTTGAACAACTCATTCATCCACCGGCGCAGGGTGCGCATGAGCCAAGAGAGCACACTCTCCCGGTCGACCTGCAACAGGTCGCGGCTGTACTCATAGCGTTCGTCAGCTTGCAACTGCTGCAACAGAACGGAGTCTACGCTGATGCTATCGTTGGACATTACTTCTATCGGCTGCCTTCCACCACACAGTCATTTGGCTTAACTACTGACTACTTATCTACTTCAGAAAGTTGAATAACTTTTTTTATTCTTTTTCGTCGAAATGTTTGATGTCGAGGTCTATCGAGACACCGTCAACCTTATCGCAGGCATGGCCATACTGATAGGCGAGTGCAATCAACGAGAGTGAGGAAATCAACATGCTTCCATAGAGCATGAGAATGGAAGAGAGGTAGCTCAGGAAGTCAATCCACACCGTAGGACCGCCGTCATCCGAGGTGAAGAGGAAGCCTTTCACTATCGCCACGATGAAGAACGGCAGCTGGACGACCGTCGAGGCAATGTTGACGAGGATGCCGATGACGATGGTGATACCTAAGATGCCGCCCCATGTGGCAAACCCCAACCGCAGGGCCTTGGCCAGCGACGACCACAACGAGAGGTCTTCGAGCAGATAGGCGGGTGTCCACAATGACAAAGGAAGGATGCTGACAATCAGCGCAGGAATGGTGATGACCAGTGTCACGGGACTCAGCACCGCCAGTCCTACCATCGCCCCTACGGCCAGCATATAGACGAAGAGAAACACTGTCACCATCAGCACCATCCGCCCGATGTTGCGTTTCAGCAAGGGCCTGACATCAGCAAAGGTGATGCCCTCAAGCCCATGGGGGCTCTCGCTGTAGAGTTTCATCAGGGCATAGACAATGCTGCCCTCGAGAATACCCATGAAACCGAAAGCCACGATGAACAGCAAAAACTGAATGCCCATCGAAAAGAGTTCCGACTCCATAAAGGCATCGCCGGCAGTTTCTGACAACGACCCCAAGACAGCGTTGAAATAGAAGCTTGACAAGCCCTGCATACCGAATGCCGCCACCAGGCTGACGGGCAACAGCAAGTAAGTCATGTACTTAAACAGCGGACGCCAGTTCTCCCTGACAAAGTCGAAGGTGGCATTCAGCTTATCGCCAAAGCTGCGACGCTTGAAAATCTCTATTCTTTCCTTTTCCATATTTTCAGGACCTCCCCCTGCCCCTCCCAAGGAGGGGAGTGCCTGCCGGTTTGTGGAGGCTTTGGCAGGCCATGAGTAATATTTTTTAGTTGACAAGCTAACGAGTCATTACTTTTAGTTGACGAGTAAACAGGTTATTACTCATTTCTCATTTCCTAATTGACAGCTCCTATATACATAATAATAAATAATGAACGCGAGGGAGGCAATGATGAACAATACACGCCAGTTGCCAAACTCCGTGTGGCGGGTGAGGAAGCCTTCGACAAAGGCTGCCACGATGAAGACGGGCACGGTGCCTACGACCATCTTCAGCCCGCGCCTTGCACCCCGACGGAACGACTGCAGACGGCTCAGCGAGCCGGGAAACAGGAAGCCGTTGCCCAGAGCGATACCCGATGCGCCGGCAATGACGATGGCCGTCAGTTCAAGGGTGCCGTGCAGGAATACGGCAAGAAACGACTGCCAGAGCAGTCCATGCCGGAAGAAGAGCGTCTCGAAGCAGCCCACCATGATGCCGTTGTAGAAAAGCATCAGACCCGAGCCAATGCTGGTGAAGAGACCCATGACGAAGCAATTGAACGCCACCCGGATGTTATTCATCGCAATGGAAACAAACGACCCCATCTCGCCGTCACCGCCATAGACCGCCATTGGGTCGCCATTGGCAATGTTGTCAAGCGTCATGTCGACATAGAAGTCACCGAGGATGACACGGCAGAAGTCTTCGTCGGCCAGCTGTGACACCACACCCGCCATCATGCTCACGAGGAAGATGACGAGAGCTGTGAGCAATACGCGCCGCTCCTGATACATCGTCAACGGAACCTCGCGCGTCCAGAATGTCAGCAGGCGCGACCATTTCTCGCGCTTGTTGCGGTAGATGTGGTTATGGAGCTCCGAAGCCAGGTTGTTCAGGTAGAGCGTGATGCGGCTCCGCGGATAGTGGCTCCGGGCAAAGGCAAGGTCACTCGTCAGGTCGACATAAATGTCGGCCAGCGTGTCGGGCGACTGGCTGTCGACGGTGCGCACAGCCTCCTCCACGACTTTCCACTTGTCATAGTTGCGATGTATGAAAGTCAGTTCCTTCATCTTACCGCCTGCAAAAATAATAAGTTTTTACCGACTGCGCAAGAAAGAAGAAAGAATTTTTTAGTAATCGTAAAAATAGGCTGGTTTCGGGTTGAGAAGAGGGGGCATAGCGGGCTATGTGACCGATGGACAGCACGAAAAGAGGCAAAAAGGTGAGGTATCGCATCCATAAAAAACAGGGTCCAAAATCGTGAGCGCGTGTCAAAATGAAATCAGTCGTCCTACGGACGAGAAATCCTACAAATCTATACAAATCAAAAGTCCTGATAGACAAGATGAAAGATTTTGGATAGATTTGTGAGATTTCTGCGCAAAGCGCACTACCTTCAATTTTGACACACCCTCTGACGACTAAATGAGGAACTGCTCCAGACGGGTCAGGCATCGCTGGGCCTCGTCGCGACCCATGTCATAGACACGCTGCATGGCATCAGGGTCGTGCGAGGTGTAGCCGATGGGAATGTCGAAGGGTGGCCGAATGACGAAGGCTGTGCCCCGTCGCTCCTCGTCAGCCACGAAGCGCAGCTGCCCGTTATACATCTCCGGTCGGCGACGCATGGCATCGATGAAAGCAGGATAGCGGCGAAGCGCCAGGCGGATGAGGGGCAGCAGGTTGTTCTGACGCTTCACATAGCCGGCAGGCTGCGTCAGCACGACGACGTTGCGCCCGTAGCCCTCCTGCTGGAAGAACCGCAGAGGAATGGAGTCGCTGACACCGCCGTCAAGCAGCCGCCGACCCTCGACAGTGACCACCCTCGACGCCAACGGCATCGAGGCCGATGCCCGTATCCACTCGTAGCAGTCATAGTCTACACGGTCAAGCCGCTTGTAGACAGGCTGACCCGTCATCACGTCGGTGCAGACCACATAGAATGCCGTCGCACTCTGCTGAAAAGCTTCCTTGTCGAAGAGGTCCTCGTGGTCGGGAACATAATGGTAGGCATACTCCGCACCATAGAGGTCGCCCGTCGTCAGCAGCGAACGCACCGAGCAGTAACGCCAGTCGCGGGCAAAACGCCTGTTGTAGCGGATGGCACGCCCCGGCTGACCCGACTTGTAGTTGCACCCGAAGGCAGCACCTGCCGATACGCCGACGACACCGTCGAACACGATGCCGTGCTCCATCAGCACGTCCATCACACCAGCCGAAAACAAACCACGCAGGGCACCGCCCTCAAGAACCAATCCTGTTTTCATACGACAAAATTACAAAAAAAACGCCTTTATGCTTCCGTCGTACAACTTTTTTTCGTAACTTCGCGTCAAAATATACAGAAACGGAGAATTTCCGAATATCCATAACACATAAGACAACACCATTATGCTTATCACAACCACACCCACCATTGAAGGCCGCCCCATTCACGACTATCGCGGCGTCGTCACCGGTGAAGTCATCATCGGTGCAAACTTCCTTAAAGACTTCATGGCCGGCATCCGCGACATCTTCGGCGGACGCAGCGGCAGCTACGAGAAAGTGCTCATCGAAGCCAAAGAGGCAGCACTGAAAGAAATGTGTGAACGCGCGGAAGCCCTCCGCGCCAATGCCGTCGTAGGCGTTGACATCGACTACGAAACCATCGGACAAGGCAACTCCATGATCATGGTCGCCTGCAGCGGCACCGCCGTCGTTATATAAGTTGGATTTCATCCGACCTTTTATCACCAAGGCAGACATCAAGCAAGCTTGGTCTGCTCTTGTGGCTTAACGAAAACGTTGGATTTCATCCGACCTTTTCTCGCCAAGGCAGACATCAAGCAAGCTTGGTCTGCTCTTGTGGCTTAACGAAAACGTTCCTGCTCTGCCAAACGACCCAACGACTAATTCTAACTTTCATTCATGGAAGAGCAGTTCCGCAGGGATATTCTCGGCAGTGATGCCAGGACCTTGCAGGCCTACCTGCAGGCTCTCTTCTGCGAAGTTCTCAAAGAATTGCACTTCTATGCGATGGAAGCCTTTGCCGAGTTGGAGCCATGTGTCGGCATGTCCACCCCCGTCGCGGTTGAGGTCGAGGAGCGGTTTGCCGTCAAACCATAGCTTGGCACCGTCGTCGGATGTCATGGAGAGGCGGTAGAAACCGCCACGGTCAATCTTCAGAAGTCCTTTGAAGATAAGGCCGAAGTGGTCGTCACGCTCCTTCAGGTTGGTAGTGAAGAAGGGGGCGATACCCTCGGTCTTCACCGGTGCCGCCGCCACAGCCTCCACACTCATGAAACCACCCTCGCTGTAGGCATAGCGCAGCCCCCGTCCTGCCGGCTGTGCACCGACGGCAGGGAAGTGTTCAAAGTCCTTGATGCCGAAGATATTGTTGACGGGCCATTCTTGCGACTTCTTCATGGCGAAGGCGGCAGAGGCCCTGATGTCAGTGGCAGAAGCACCGAAGCGCACCTGATAGTCGCCAGCGGCAGTCTGCCAAGCCGATGCATCCTCATTGAACGACGCCAGCTCGTAGGCCGACACGCGGAACGACAGCGTCTGGCTTTCGCCAGGCTGCAACAGCCGCGTCTTGGCAAAGGCTTTCAACTCCTGGCACGGTTTTTCCAAGCCACCGGCAGGGGCGGTGACATAGACTTCCACAACGTCGCGCCCTGCCACATCGCCCGAATTGGTGACGGTGACGGCAGCCGTAAAACCATCGGCAGTGGCCTTCACCACAGGCTTCGTCCAACTGAAACGCGTGTAGCTCAGCCCGTAGCCGAAAGGATAGCTAACCTCCATACCTACAGTCTGGAAGTAGCGGTAGCCCACCCAGATGTCCTCCGTGTAGGTGGTATAGTCCACATTCTCAGTCTTTGTGTTGGCATCGTGTTCGTCGAAATCATAAGGGAAGTTGGCTGATGAAGGAATGTCGAGGTAGTTCAGCGGGAAAGTCATGGGCAGCCGCCCCGAAGGGTTTACTTTTCCTGTGAGCACGTCGGCAATGGCATAGGCCCCGTCCTGCCCCGGCGACCAAGGCAGAAGGATGGCATCGACGAGGCCCTTCCACGATGCCGTCTCGATGACACCGCCAATGTTCAATACAACGACAACCCGCTTGCCCCGCGGCCGATAGCTCTCGCTGACGTTCCTGAGCAGTTCGCGTTCCACGTCGGTCAACTCGAAATCGGCACGCCTGCGGTCGAAGCCTTCGCCGGCATTGCGACCGAGAACGACGATGGCGACATCATTGTTCTTGGCCTGATAGTCGATGACATCGGCTTTGATGGGTACCTCCTTCGAACGGCGGCCGCCATCCTCTTCATATTCCATGCCGAAGGCGGCATATTGAGCCTCCTTCTGCACACGGTAGTAATTGGCAAGTTGTTCATCGAGTTTGAAGCCTGCAGCGGTGAGCGCCTTTTGCATGTCGACGACATAGGCTTTGTTGACTTCGCCGGAGCCCGTACCACCCGCAACGAAGTCCACCGACGACACTCCATAGAGGGCCACACGCTCGGTGCCCTTCAGGGGTAGTGTGCCGCGGTCGTTGCGCAAGAGCACTATCGACTCACGGGCAGCCTTATGAGCCATGGCAGCATGGGCCTTCAGATCGGGAGCGTCGGAGTATTTATACTGGTGGAAACGCGGTGTCTTGACAATATATTCCAGGATGCGTCGTACATTGCGGTCGAGTTCCGACGGCGTGATGCGACCGTCACTGATGCCTTCTACAATGCGGTCGATTTCTTCCTGTTCGCCTGGGTCCATGAGGTCATTGCCCGCCTTCACGGCTCCAACGGTATTCGACTTATTACCCCAGTCGGTGATAACAATGCCCCGATAGCCCCATTCATCGCGCAAGAGAGTCGTCAGCAGCTCAGGGTTCTGCTGAGTATAGAGACCATTCATCTTGTTATAGGACGACATGATGGTCCAGGGCTGCGACTCCTTCACGGCAATCTCGAAGTTCTTCAGGTAGATTTCTCGCAGGGCCCGTTGGCTGATGCGGGCATCGTTCTCTGTGCGGTTGGTCTCTTGATTGTTGGCAGCGAAGTGCTTGATGGAGGTGCCCACGCCATTGCTCTGGATGCCTCGAACATAGGCTGCTGCTATCTTTCCCGACAACAGGGGGTCTTCCGAAAAATATTCAAAGTTGCGACCGCAGAGCGGATTGCGATGGATGTTCATGCCAGGAGCCAGCAGCACATCGACGCCATATTCTTTCACTTCGTTGCCCATGGCTGTCGTCATTTCCTCAACCAACTCGGTATCCCATGAGCTTGCCAACAGCGTTCCGTTGGGGAAGGCTGTGCAATAGAAAGTCTTGTTGGTATTACTGCGGATGGGATCTATGCGCAGTCCGGCAGGCCCATCGGAGAAGACGGTGGCAGGAATGCCCAGTCGAGGGATGGCGCGCGTACCTCCCCCTGCCCCTTGCACGAGGTGGTAGGGACTGCCCCCCACCAAGAGGGTTGCCTTTTCTTTTGTGGTCATGGCTTGTAGGACTTCGTCGATGTTGTCTTCACGAAGTTGCGGTTGACTTTGTCTTCCTCTGTCGCGACTCGGCAATGTGCAAACAAGTTTGCATTGCCCTCGCTGCTCCATCGGTTGTGCGGCCATGGCGAGTGCGAGGCAACAAAAAAAAGAAACGATGGTTCTTCTCATGATTTCCTATTTATAGTATAATCTGTTTGCTGGTATGGGTGTGTAGTCGGATTCGCCTTCAGCCTGCCAAGCCCATGAGAGCGACTGTCCTTCGTAGTCTTCGAAAAAGAGGAGTCGGAAGGGATGGAGTCCTTTGCGGAGCGGTGCACATCCGGTGGCGGTAGTGTTGCTGTGCGAGCCATCGTTGTTGACGACGAGTTCGTTGTTGATATAGAGTGCACTGCCGTCGTCGCTTTTCAGTGCAAAGCGCCACATTCCGTCGGTGGGAACGTCGAGATAGCCTGTGAAGACATAGCCGAAATGTTCCTCGGCGGAAGCCCTGGTGATGTCGGGTTCGGGCATGATGCCTTTCTCGACGACTTTACTCTGCTCGATGTCGCTGACCAACTGGAAGTGACCTTCATAGTAGTTATAGCGGCAGCCAGGCATAACGACCGTGGTGGCATCAAGTGGCTCCAGATACTCCATCTTACGGGCATTGGCGAATGCCAGTGGCGAGGGTTGCCAACCTTCGCGGTAGGCGCGTGCCTTGAGGTTGCAGCTTTTGTCAATCTGGAATGGTTGCTTGTAGATTGGACTCTGCGGGGTGGGTTCGCTGCCATCGGTGGTATAATGGATGACGGCATGGGGCGTGCGCGAGGTGATGGTGACGGTCTGCCAGCCTTCAAAGTAGAAGAGGTTGCCTCCGATGACGGGTGTCGACACGATGGGTTCTGTGGTCAGCGAGTAGGGTGCCGGCAGGCTGTCGCGTCGGTGGTCGGGCTTGTCTGAGAGTGTGAAGCAGAGTTCGCCGCCCTGCATGATTTGACCGTAGGTGATGAAATGTTGCTGAAGGGGTTCTCCGTTGAGGGTCACGGCGCTGACATAGCAGTACTTTGGGTTGTCGGCATGGATGGTCAGCGTGCGGCCGTTGGGCAGGTGGATGCGTGCGGTTTTGAACGATGGTGCGACGAGGATGTATTCACCTGTGCCCGGACAGACTGGGTAGAGGCCGAGCGACGACAGCACATACCATGCCGACATCTGTCCGCAGTCTTCATTGCCACAGATGCCGTCGGGGGCGGTGGTATAGAGCTCGGTGAGGATTGTCCTGACGAGTTCCTGGCTGCGCCACGGTGCACCGACCCAGTAGTAGAGGTATGCCATGTGGTGGCTGGGCTCATTGCCGTGGGCATATTGTCCTATCATGCCGCCAATGCCGGCATCGACCGCCTTTTGTCCTTCGGGCTGATAGCTGAAGAGGGAATCGAGGGCTGCCGTCATGGCTTCGCTGCCGCCCATGATTTGCTTCATGCCCTCGGTGTCGTGGGGCATGAAGAACCGATACTGCCACGGTGTGGCTTCGGTATAGTCGCGCGACGCTTCGAGGGGATTGAAGTAGGTGCTCCAGCTGCCGTCGTCGTTCTTTCCGCGCATAAACCCTGTCGACGAGTCGAAGAGGTTCTGATAGCGTTGGGACCGACGGTCATATTCTTCGGCGATGTCGGGATGGCCTAAGGCTTCTGCCATGCGGGCTATACACCAGTCGTCGTAAGCAAATTCGAGGGTCTGCGACACCGACTCAGCCTTGAGGTTGGCAGGAATGAAACCGTAGCTGTTGTAGAGTTCGGAGGCGTTGACATTGTGTTTATTGGAGGTCTCTATCATGGCCTGCAGAGCCTTTTCTCCGTCGAAGGTACGAATGCCTCGCAGCCATGCGTCGGCGAGGACCGACACGCTGTGGTAGCCTATCATGCAGTCGGTCTCGCTGCTGGCCAAGGGACACATGGGCAGGTCGCCCAGACAGTCGTACATGTCCATCATGCTTGCCACGATGTCTTCAGTGACATCCGGGCGGAGGATATTGATGAGGGGGTTCCAACTGCGGAAAGTGTCCCAAATGGAGAGGGTTGAATAGAAGTGATGACCTTCAGGCAACTGGCGGTTGCGGCCACGCTCGTCACGGTATTGTCCGTCGACGTCGTCGATACGGTTGGGGGTGAGGAAGACATGATAGAGGTTGGTATAGAACAATGCGGTCGGGCCGTCTTCTACTTCGATGGTGGCAAGGGTCTCTGTCCATGTCTGTGTGGCCTGGGCAAGAAGGGTGTTGAAGTCTGCTCCGGCAGTTTCGGCGAGTCGGTTAGCCTTGGCATTATCGATGCTGACACCCGAGATGCCGACGAAGGCTGTCACCTCGCTGATGTCGTCGGCAAAGGTCAGCAGCAGCTTGCCCGGTGCCACTTCTTCCCACTCGGCAAAAGGCTCGGAGAAGGCTGCCGACATGTAGATGTCGCGGCCCGCAGCCCAGCCGTCGACGAGGCGGTGGCCCGTCAGTTCCTGGCTACCGGTCACGGTGAGGTCCTTCTCAAGGGCTTTGCACCAGCCACCGTTGCAATAGACGGCATCGACGAGTAGCTTGCGCAGGCCTTCGCCAAGGAAGGAATATCGGTGGATGCCCGTGTGGGGCGTGACAGTAAGTTCTACGGTGATGCCTTCGTCTGGGAAGGTGACCTTATAATAGCCCGGGCGTGCGTCTTCATCATCGTGCGACAACGGCAAGGATCTGACACTGTCGCCCAGGGCTGGTGTGAAGAGGAAGTCGCCGAGGTCGGGGCAGCCTGTGCCTGACAACTGGGTGTGGCTGAAGCCGAGGATGGACGTGTCGTCGTAGTGGTAGCCCGAGCAACGGTCGCGGTGTGTGTCGGGACTGAGTTGCACGGTGCCGAAGGGAAGGGTGGCACCGGGATAGGTGTTGCCCGAGAAGGCTGTTCCGTTAAAGACATTGACTTGCAGGAGGGGTTCCGGGGGCTCTTGCCGTGTGTGGCAGGCTACGAGTGCGACGGCTGTTGCTGCGAGGCAGGACAGGATGATGTTTCTTGCTTTCATAGCTCTATCCTACTTGGTTTCATAGTTCAACGTCTTCAATTGGTCGGAGCTGCCGCCATAGAGCAACTGCCACTGTCCTTTCGTGGGCACCATGTCCTGTTTCTCCTCAGACCATGAGAGGAAGGTCTCGTCGGTCAACGGAAAGGCTACGCTGGCGGTTTCTCCTGCCGGAATGAACACACGCCGGAAGCCGCGCAACGTCTTCTGGGGTCCCTCCGTGTCGGCTGTGTTGCGGACGTAGAGCTGGACGACTTCGGTGGCGTCACGCTGACCCGTGTTGCTGACGGGCACGATGAGACTGTTGCCCTCGACGCGGGCTTCGCCATATTCAAAGGTGGTATAGCTCAGGCCGTAGCCGAAGGCATAGAGCGGTGACCCCGTAAAATAACGATAGGTGCGACCCGCCATGGCATAGTCCTCGAAGTCGGGCAACTGGCTGACATTGCGATAGAAGGTGACGGGCAGCTTTCCCGACGGTACGACGTCGCCGAAGAGGATGTCGCAGACGGCACGGCCTCCTTCCTGTCCCGGATACCACGCCTGAAGGATGGCATCGCAGGTCTCCTGTTCGGGTTCGAGTCCGATGGCGGAACCCGAGAAGTTGACAAGGATGACTGTCTTGCCGGCATCATGGAGCTGCTTCAGGATGTTTCGTTGTACCTCGGGCAACTCGATGCTGGTACGGTCGCCGCCGTGGAAGCCCGGTATGTTCACATCCATCTCTTCGCCTTCAAGTTCGGGCGAGATACCTCCGGCAAAGATTACGGTACCGATGTCTTCAAGGCGTTTCAGAATGGTGCTCTCCATACCGTCGGTATAGTTGCAGGCTTTGAAGGTGACAAGGTTCGGTACTCGTTCGCGAAGGGCTTCTGCAAAGGTCAGGGTGCTGTCGGGAATACTGTTGTAGTTTCCCCACATCATCTCCTTATTGTCTGCGTTGGGGCCGATGAGGGCGAGCCTCTCCCCACCCCTCTCCAAAGGGAGAGGGAGTTTGGCAGTCTCTGAGTTCCCCTTCCCCTTGGAGGGGGATAGGGGGAGGCTTCCGTTTTTCAGCAACACCATGGTCTCTTGAGCCATCTTACGGGCCAGGGCACGATGGCCGGCACCTTCGACGATGCCGTCGGCAAGGTGGTTCCAGGGTGTGGTGTCGTGGGTAAGCTCACCCAGACGGATACGGGCTGCCAACAGGCGGACGACGGAACGGTCGACGTCAGCTTCGTCGAGCAGTCCTTGCCCTACAGCTTCAGGAATGTGCCGGTAGACGTCGCCACAGTTCAGGTCGGTACCGGTATGGACGGCGGCTGCCACGGCATGAGCTGCATCGGCACTATAGTCATGGCATCCTGGTTCGAAGAAGTTGGCGATGGCGCCGCAGTCGGACACTACCAATCCCTTATAGCCCCATTCACCGCGAAGGATGTCGCCGACGAGATAGTCGCTGGCTCCGCAGGGCTTCGAACGGAAACGGTTGTAGGCTATCATCACCTCTTGCACGTCGGCCTTGGTGACAAGGTCTTTGAAGGCTGGCAGATAGGTTTCGCGGAGGTCACGCTCGGAGACTTCTGCATTGAAGGTATGACGTAAGGACTCCGGACCGGAGTGCACGGCATAATGCTTGGCACAGGCATGGGCTTTCAGCATGGGGGCATCGGAGGGTCCCTGGAGTCCTCGTACCACGGCACATCCTAACTGCCCCGTCAGGAAGGGGTCTTCGCCATAGGTCTCCATGCCTCGGCCCCACCGCGGGTCGCGGAAGATATTGATATTCGGAGTCCAAAAGGTCAGACCGGCATATTGCCCTACTTCACCGCTTCTGACTGCCTGACGGTTTTTTACGCGCGCCTCGTCGCTGACGGCAGTAAAGACTTCTTCAAGGAGTGGTTCGTCGAACGATGCCGCCATGCCGATAGGCATCGGGAAGGAGGTTGCCTTGCCGTTGCGGGCTACGCCGTGCAGTGCCTCGTTCCACCAGTTATATGACGGGATACCCAGTTCGTCGATGGCTTCCGATTCAAACAACATCAGTTTGGTCTTCTGTTCGATGTTCAACTGTGCGACAAGGTCGCTTGCTTGTTTCTCCGGTGTTTGCTGCGTGCAAGCCGTGGCCAACAGACAGAGGGCTGCAAATGCCACCAAGGTCTGATGTTTGGTAGATTGGTGGTTTGGCAGATGGGTAGATTGGGAATTTTTCATAAGCTTTCGGTTTAATCGTTTTTTTTGAATGCCAAAGGTACAAATTAAAAATGAGAAATGAGAAATGAAAAATGTTAATTTTAGTTGACAAGTTAGTCGTTGGGGTCTACCAAGATATATCCCCAATCTACCAAACCACTAATCTGCCAAACGACTAATCAACTGAATATAGAGGGGTATGGCTTCTGCTATCTCGCTTTCTTTGATGTATTCATCGGTGGTGTGCGAGCGGGCTGAGTCACCAGGGCCTATTTTCAGCGAAGGGAAAGGCATCTGCGACATATCGCTCGTGGTGGGCGAGATGAAAAGTCGACATCCGCAAGCCTTCGCAGCCAGCGCCAGGGGATGACGCTCATCCAATACGGAGGCGCGGATATGGGTGGAACGCGCTGTCAGGTCGGACGTGACAAGGGCTTGCAACTGAGCCAGCGTCTCTTCGTTGGAATAGGCATCGGTGGTACGCACATCACAGACGAAACGGCAGGTGTCGGGCACTACATTATGCTGGCTGCCGGCATCGATTTGCGTGACGCTGACCTTGATGGGGCCCAATACGTCGGAAACTCTTTCGGGTTGGAAGGTCCGCAGCTTCTCTATGTCACCGATGGCTTTGTAGAGCGCATTGACGCCCTCGTTGCGTGCCGCATGGCCTGCCTTGCCGTGGGTCGTACCGTCGATGACCATCAATCCGCGTTCGGCGATGGCACCCTGCATCTGGGTGGGTTCGCCGACGATAGCCATGTCTATTGGGGGCAGTTGGGGCAACAGGGCACGGATGCCGTTGGCTCCCGTCACCTCTTCTTCTGCCGTGATGGCCAGCAAGAGGTTCACGGGCAAGCGCTCACGGTAGAGTTCGATGAACGTGGCGATAAGGCTGACCACAGAGGCTCCGGCATCGTTGCTGCCACGACCGTAGATGCGTCCGTCGGCAACGGTTGGCGTAAAGGGGTCGTACTGTCCGTCGGTCCACGGCTTGACCGTGTCGTGATGGCTGTTCAGCAAGAGTGTCGGTTTCCAGTCGTCCCATTGTGCCGCCCGTGCCCATACATTATTATAATAGCGGTGCACATCGGTGATGCCGTTGGCTACAAGATAGTCGTAGATGATGTCTGCCGTTGCATCTTCCTGGCGGGAGAGGGACGGGGTGGCAATCATCCGTTCCAATAACTGAAGGGGTGACCGGGGAATGACGGCATCGTCGGTCGCTGCACAGCTGATGATGGTTTCTGATATCCTCACCTTCCTCACACCTTTCTTCAAGGCTTCAAAGGCATTATGGAGTTTGGGCAGCATCCCTTTCGACACGATGCCGTCGGCTTTCAGTTGTTCAAAGAGGTCGGGCGTGATGACGGGGATGACACTCGAGGGGTCGCCATCATTGCGCAAAACACCTGGCTGCCCAAAACAATAGGTAAGGGTAACCTCCGCCTTTGCCGCCAAGGCAACGGCCACGGTGCTGGCAATGGTGTCGGCATTGGTGTTAAGGAGATGTCCCTGCCCGTCGTGTGTCAGGGCACAGAAGACGGGCGTGATGCCCTGCTGCAAGATACTCATCAGCAACGACACGTTAACATGGGAACTATCGGGGTCGCCGACCCATCCGTAGTCAACAGGGTCTTTTTTCCTCAGTGTGGCAGGCATCACGTTGCCATCAGCACCGGAGAGTCCAATGGCAGGACAGCCGAGGGCATTGAGGCGAGCGACGAGTTGCTTGTTGGTCAGTCCGCCATAGACCATTGTCACCAAGTCGAGGGTCTGGTCGTCGGTGATGCGCCGTCCGTCAATCATCTTGGTCTCAACACCTAACCGTGAGGCCAGCCGCGTGGCCAGCTTGCCGCCGCCATGAACAAGCACCTTCGGACCTTTCTTCACGGCAAAACTCTTCAGAAAGTCACCCAGGGCTTCTTCATCGTCAATGACGTTGCCGCCAATCTTTATCACTTCTATCATCATAGGCTTTCGAGCATTCGTTTCAATACGACAGTGGCTGAGACCTCACGGTTGGCAGCCTCGGGGATGACGAGCGAACGGGGTCCTTCGATGACGTCGTCAGTGACTATCATGCCTCGACGCACCGGCAGGCAATGCATAAAGTAAGCATCGTTCGTCCACGACATGTGCTCGGCGTCAATCGTCCACGACATGTCTTTCGAGAGTATCTTTCCATAGTCCTCTGGCCGGCTCACGCCAGGACAGCTCCAGTTCTTTGCATAGACGAAGTCGGCTCCTTCAAGGGCTTTGCGCTGATTATATTCCACATGGGCTCCCTTGACAAACCGCGGATCAAGTTCATAGCCCTCGGGATGGGTGATGACAAGGTCGGCACCGGCTGCCAACATCCATTCTGCAAAAGAGTTGGGGACAGCCTGAGGCAGTGCCTTCGGATGGGGAGCCCATGTGAGGACGACACGAGGCGTAGGCTTGGGGGAAGTCTCCTTAATGGTTATCAGGTCGGCGAAGGCCTGGAGAGGATGTACCGTAGCCGTCTCCATCGCCATGACTGGTCGGCCGCTGTATTGAATGAACTGCCGGACAATGGTCTCGGCATAGTCGTAGTCGCGGTCAGTGAGCCCTGCAAAAGAGCGGACGGCGATGATGTCACAATAACAGCCGATAACGGGGATGGCTTCCAAGAGGTGTTCGCTCTTGTCGCTGTCCATGATGACACCGCGCTCGGTCTCCAGTTTCCACGCACCTTGGTTCACGTCGAGGACGATGACGTTCATGCCAAGGTTCATGGCAGCCTTTTGGGTGGAGAGGCGTGTGCGCAGAGAGTTGTTGAAGAACACCATCAACAGCGTTTTGTTCTTCCCTAAGTGCTGGAAGGCAAAGCGGTCTTGCCGGATGAGTCGGGCTTCCTGCAGAGCCTGCTGCAGGTTGCCGAGGTCGTTATGGAACAGGAATTGGTTCATAGGTTCATTTCTTTTGTTTTAAACCCGTCGGCGGGACCGATGGGCACACTTCTTGGGTGATGGCGGTGAGGAAGCGGTCGGCCTCAGCCTTCGACAGACAGAGGGGCGGCAACAGGCGAACGGTATTGGCTCCGGCACCGCCAGTGAAGATATGGTCATCGAAGATAAGGCGGCGACGCAAGTCGGCAGCGGGCCGGGCAACATCGAAACCAATCATCAGACCTCGACCACGGACATCGTGTAGCTGGGGAACGGCCTTCAGTTGCTTTAAGAGGTAGTCGCCGACGGTGGCAGCATTCTCGATGAGACGTTCGTCTTCTATGACGTCGAGGACGGCCAGGGCGGCAGCGCAAGCGAGATGGTTTCCGCCGAAGGTCGTTCCGAGCTGTCCATTGATGGCTTCGAAGTCGGGCGAGATGAGAACGGCTCCCATGGGCAGCCCGTTGGCAATGCCTTTGGCACAGGTGATGAGGTCGGGACGGATGCCGAGCCACTGATGGGCAAAGAAACGGCCGGTACGGCCATAGCCACACTGGATCTCGTCACAAATGAGAACGGTTCCGTATTGCTTGCAGGCTTTGGCAAGTCCTTGGGCAAAAGTCTCTCTAGCCATACGGATGCCTCCGACACCTTGTATACATTCAATGATGACGGCGGCAACGTCGCCCTTCCGCAGTTCGGCCTCCCAGGCGGGCAGGTCGTTGAGGGGAAGGTAGGTGACGTGTCCGTTTTGGTTGACGGGGGCAATGATTTTCGGATTGTCAGTAGCTTCTACGGCCAAAGAGGTGCGACCATGGAAGGCTTTCTGTGCGGCGAGAACGCGGGTGCGGCCCGTCTTGAAAGAGGCGAGTTTCAAGGCATTCTCATTGGCTTCGGCACCACTGTTGATGAGGAACAGCTGGTAGTCGGCGTAGCCGCAGGCCCGTCCGAGCCGGAAGGCCAGCTCTTCCTGCAGTTTGTTGATGACGGAATTGGAATAGAAGCCTAACTGCGCCACTTGTTCCGACACCTTTTTTATATAATGTGCGTGCGCGTGACCGATGGAGATGACGGCATGGCCACCGTAGAGGTCAAGATACTCCTGGTCTTTGTCGTCCCAGACATGACAGCCTTTGCCACGCACGATGTTGACATCGAAGAGGGGGTATACTGGAAATAAGTTCATAGTTCTTACTTTAGGGGGGCGACAGAGTCGCAACATACGGTGAAGGTCAGAAGGCGAGGGGCTTCAGGCGGAGGGCTGTGGTTTCGCCGAGGCCAAACATGAGGTTCATGTTCTCTATGGCCTGACCGCTGGCACCTTTCAAAAGGTTGTCGATGCAGGCGGTGATGAGGAGTCGTCCCTCATGCCAGTCGCAATGGACAAGACACTTGTTGGTATTGACCACCTGCTTGAGGTCGATGGCCCGTTCACAATAATGTGTAAAAGGTTCCTTGGCGTAAGCCTCACGATAGAGGTCGGTGGGGTCGTGGTCGATGTCGACGACGGCCGTCACGAAGATGCCTCGCGCAAAGTCACCCCGCAAGGGGATGAAGGTGAGCGTGGGTGTCTCCCCCCTACCCTCTTCCCGGAAGGAGGTTTCTTGAACGGAAGTAAGCGTCTGGTCGATTTCTGCCAGATGCTGATGAGTGAAGGGCTTGTAGACGCTGATGTTGTCGGCGCGCCAGGCATAATGGGTCGGGGCGGCGGGCTTTTGTCCGGCACCAGTGGCTCCGGTGATGCCGTTGATGACGACATTCCCTTTCAGCAAGCCTTTCCGAGCCAAAGGCAACAAGGCCAGTTGGATGCAGGTGGCAAAACACCCGGGATTGGCGACGTGCCAGGCCTTTCTGATGTCTTCGCGACAGGCTTCCGGCAGTCCATAGACAAAGTCATGAGTGCCGTCGGCAATGCGGAAGTCCTGTGCCAAGTCGATGACCCTGACATGCGAGGGCACAGGATGTTCCGACAGAAACTGGCGACTCTTTCCGTGGCCGAAACAGAGGAACAGCACATCAATCATGTCGAAAGGCATGTCGGCGGAGAACCTCAGCTCGGTGTCGCCATAGAGTCCTTCGTGAACGTCGGCCACAAGGTTGCCGGCATTGCTCTCGCTATGGGCAAAGACAATGTGAGCCTCCGGATGATGGATGAGCAGGCGGATGAGCTCACCACCCGTATAGCCTGCCGCGCCTACGATTCCTACTTTAATCATTTCTATCTTTTTTCTTCGGGGTGTATACCGTAGTACATGCGGAGGGGTGTGGAGAGAATCTTGATGAAGCCTTTGGCATCGGCTGCCGTCCAGCCATGCTGCATCTCACCGTATTCGCCGAGTTTCGACTTCTGAAGGTCATCGGGCGAGTCGACTCCGACGGTCTCGAAGCCATAGGGGCGCAGCTTCAGGATGGCGGTGCCGTTGACATTGCGCTGCGAGGAGGTGAGCATCGCTTCGATGTCGGGCATGACAGGCTCAAGGAACTGGCTCTCGTGCAGGAACATACCATACCATTGGCTGACCTGGTCCTTCCAATACTGCTGCCACTTTGAAAGTGTCGACTTCTCCAGCAGCCGATGGGCTTCGATGATGAGTTTCGGAGCGGCAGCCTCGAAGCCCACACGCCCTTTGATGCCGATGATGGTATCGCCGACGTTGCTGTCGCGGCCGATGGCATAGGCAGCCCCTATCTCCTCTATCTTCTGGATGGCGGCGATCTTATCGTCGAACGTTTCACCGTTGACGGCGGCTATCTCCCCTTTCTCGAAGGTGATGCGAAGTTCTGCTTCCGGAGCCGTTGCGGTGACATGCTTCAGGAAAGCCTCTTCGGGCAGCCCTTTAGAAGGGTCGAGCAGTTCGCCGCCACAGATGCTCGTTCCCCATATGCCGATGTTGTAAGAGTATTTCAGTTTGGCAAAGTCAGCATAGAAGCCATGCGCATTGAGATAGTCGATTTCTTCCTGTCGCGAGAGGGCTTCGTCGCGGGTGAGGGTAATGGTTTCGATGCCTGGCGCAAGTACCAGGAAGGTCATGTCGAAACGAATCTGGTCGTTACCCGCACCGGTAGAGCCATGGGCGATGGCATCGGCCTTTACCTCGTTGGCATAGCGGGCGATGGCGACGGCTTGGAAGATGCGCTCAGAAGAGACTGATATAGGATAACAGTTGTTGCGCATGACATTGCCGAAAACCATGTATTTCAGCGAACGCTCATAATATTCCTGCGTGACGTCGAGCGTCACATACGTCTTGGCGCCCAGCCTGTAGGCATTCTCCTCGTTCTTCTTTAATTGTCCGGCACTGAAACCGCCCGTGTTGGCACATACGGCATGTACCTCGTTGCCCTCCTGGGCCAGTCGCATCACGGTATACGACGTGTCTAATCCGCCTGAAAAGGCTACAACTATCTTTTTCATTCTTAGCTTACTTGATTCTGAAGACTTTATTGAATGCATTCTTGAACGACATCATATAGGGTGCCCAGCGCGAAGGCTTCTTCTGTTCAGCCTGCTTCGGGTCGTAGAGCATACCGTAGCAGAGGCACACACGACGGTTGTTGCGCTGCAGGATGTCGTAGTTGACACAGCCCTCGCAACCTTTCCAGAACTCGTCGTCCTGCGTGAGGTTGTCGAGCGTGACAGGCTGATAGCCCATCCGCGTGTTGAGTTTCATCACCGCCAGCGAGGTGGTGATACTGAACAGCTTGGCATAGGGAAAGCGTTCGCGAGCCAGCTGGAAGGTTTTCTCTTTGATGCGTGCGGCGAGTCCCATGCGCCGATATTCAGGGTCGACGATGAGTCCGCTGGTGGCCACAAAATCGCCGTGCTCCCAACACTCGATGTAGCTGAAACCCACCAGACGGTCGCCGTCGAGGGCCACGACCGCCTTTCCCGACGTCATCTTTTGGGCGATATACGACGGTTCGCGCTTGGCTATACCCGTATTGCGAGCCTTTGCCGACTCAAAAATCATCCGACAAATGTGCTCGGCATATTTCACATCCTCATCGGTGGCATAGCGGACAGTAATGTTCTTTTCGTTTTGCATATTTATTCCTTAAAACAAAGTTTTTGTGGGGCAAAGTTCGTAAAAATATTCGAAATATGCAAATATTTTCACATAAATATGTCGTTTTGACCTGATAAAGGCTGCTTTTTGCATAAATATTACCTTTTTATAGCCAACGAACATCAAAAGTATCGCGTTTGTGACCAAAGGCTGGTCTCAATGAGACCAAAGGCTGGTCACGACGAGACCAAAGGCTGGTCACAATGAGACCAAAGGCTGGTCTCATTTTCGGTCATGCAAATTGGATGGGCCGAAACCGCCTGACGTATTAGTATACATGAAGAAAGAATCATTCGCTTTTGAAATTAGTGAAAGTCGTGCTCCTGAGATGCATCCGAGACTTCAGTTAAAAAACAAAAATCGATGAAAGTTTCCGCGAAAAAGTTTTGTTATTCGACAACTTATTAGTACCTTTGCAGCGAAATAATTGTAACAATAAGAAGGTCGCGGTTGCGACTGGATGGAGCCGGCCGATAAGGCCGGTGACTTAGGTGTTCTTTTATATTATTGTTACAATGAGAAAACGAAGTATTTATCGGGTGTGCCGCTGCACACCGAACGGACGCATTGAGCAGCTGGAGACAAGGCTGCTGATGCAGTTGGTGAATCGTGACGTGCACGCCATCAGGTGTGCCCGCTATGGCGGACAGAAGGCGCAGATAGCCCTGCGCATCGGAAGCCTCTGCGAAGAAACAGGTCATGACTGGTGGGCCGTCAGACTGTGGATGTTTGCCATTCGCGAGATTCATGCCAAAGATTACGACGAGTGGTCGGACGTGTGGTTCAACGACCGTTATGTCTCTTTCCACGAAGTCATCTCGGATGGTGTCTGCGAAATGCTGGGCCGACACATCGACGAGGTGGAACGGCGCCGAGGCTGGAGCCAGCCCAAGGGAATGGAGAGCAAGGAGTACTGGGCTGGCGACGGATGGTATGACGGTTTCCGCTATGAAAAGTTCGACAACGACTGGTTCTGCTGGCGCAATCACTATATCGGGCTACGCACGGAAGCCATCAACCGGCAAACCACCTTGCGACTCTTTCGCGAGGCACAAGGCGACCTGCCGCCTCAAGCGCAGGAGTTCTTCCACTATTGGAATGAGGACAAAGACGGCCTGGAGCAGGACCTCTATTTCAAAATCGACGACTGGGACTAAACACACACAGCCCCATCGCAACAACTCCCCCCCGGTCCCCTCTGGCGGGGTTCGGGTGGGGCTTTTAATAAAAAAAAAGAAAAACATGGCATATTATCAAAAAAATCATTACCTTTGCAAGTGTATTTAACCTGTTTAGTATGAAGACGCCAGAGATTTTCGATGAGATACGGCCCTATGAGGCTGAGGAGATGCGGCAGGCTTTCGAGGCCCTACTCGACGACCGACAGTTCAACCTCGTCTTGAAAGGATTCCTTCCGTGGATGCCCAAGGCTCTCCGAAAGGGTCTTCTGCGACTGGTGTTCCTGGGAGTGAAGACACCGTTAGACTTCCAGAAACGATTCATGAAACCTGTTGTGAAGTATATTATCAGGAAACATACCGACGGGCTGACCGCTGACATCCCGACCCCAAACCTCAAACCTCGCTACACCTTCATCTCCAACCATCGCGACATCGTGCTCGACTCGGCATTCCTCGACGTGCTGCTCGTCGACAACCATTTCCCCACGACCGTTGAGATTGGCATTGGCGACAACCTGCTCATCTATCCTTGGATTAAGCGACTGGTGAGAATGAACAAAGCCTTCATCGTGCGACGGGCGTTGTCGATGCACGAGATGATGCGGTCGAGCCAACTCATGAGCCAATATATCCACTATGCCGTCACCACAAAGAAGGAAAACATCTGGATTGCCCAACGCGAAGGCCGAGCCAAAGACTCTGACGACCGCACGCAAGAGTCGGTGCTGAAGATGCTGGCGATGGGGGGCGACCTGAAGGAACTGAACATCGTGCCGCTGACCATCAGCTACGAATATGACCCATGCGACTACCTCAAAGCCAAGGAGTTCCAACAGAAACGCGACAACCCTCATCACAAGAAGAGTAAGCAGGATGACCTCGACAACATGCGCACGGGCATCTTTGGCTACAAAGGACGTGTGCACTACCATTGGGGAGCAACCGTCAACGACTTCATAGAACAGCTGCAGGCACAGCAACTGCCAAAGAACGACTTCTTCAAGGCGCTTGCCGAACACATCGACCGGCAGATACACAGCCAATACCACCTCTACCCCTGCAACTATATCGCACTCGACCTGCTCAACGGACGGAGCAGCGAGGGCAGACCATGCTTGCATGAAGTATGCCGAGTCGTGACGGACGAAGACGAAGTCAACGGACAGAGCAGCGAGGGCAGACCATGCTTGCATGAAGTATGCCGAGTCGTGACGGACGAAGACGAAGTCAACGGACGGAGCAGCGAGGGCAGACCATGCTTGCATGAAGTAGGCCGAGTCGTGACGGACGAAGACGAAGTCAACGGAAACGACAAACTCTCAAGCCACTATACCGACAAGGACAAGGAACGCTTCGAGAAGTATCTCGCCGGACAACTCGCCAAAATCGACCTGCCCGACAAGGATGAACCGTTCCTCCGCGAGCGCATCCTCACGATGTATGCCAATCCGCTGAGAAACTATCTAAGGGGGAAAAGTAAATACATAGAAGAAAATGAAAGCAAGATATCATCGTAAGAACAACATGCGGGAGGTGGCAAGGGAGATCTTTTCACATTTCTACCTTTTCACCTTTTCACTTTTTCTCTTCTCTTGCACGACCGAGAACTATGAAACGGGTGACGGTGATATGTCGTATATGCGGGCAGACTTCGTGATGATGCATACCGCCGCAGCCAAGACCGTAGACCACTTTGTCACCGACGAAGGCGAGACCGTCAATCTGCAGACGCAAGCCACCGTCAGCTGGGCAGAGAAGGCCGACACGCTCTATCGCGCGCTCGCGTATTATAATAATGATAAGGCTGCGCAAAAAGTCGAGGTGAAATCGTTGCAACCAGTCTATGTGTTGCGCCCCCGCAAAGTGGAAGACCTTGAAACAGAACCGAAAGACGACCCCGTGGGACTGGAGAGTGCATGGATGAGCAGCAACGGACAGTTTATCAACCTCGGCATACTGTTGATGATGGGACAACCCGAAGACGACAAAGCACATCATATCATCGGTGTCGTCCTCAACAGCGAGACCGACGACACCATCACCCTCACCTTCGACCACGTCCAGGGTGGCATACCCGAATACTACACGCAACGGTACTATGTCAGCATCCCTGTCACCGAAACCATGCAAGGCAAGGCGGTCACCCTACGGCTCAACACCTACCAAGGACTCATCGAGAAGACGTTCAGCCTGTAACCCCAATACCTAAAATATCAAGATAATAAGATACCTTATAAATAACAATTGTAATATGGCAAAATCAATCTTTAAGTGTCTGGCAAGCATAGCCATCGTGGTTGCTCTTGCCTTGATGACAGGCTGTGGCAACAAGACCACACAGTGGTATGGACAACGCACCGATGCACTCAGCGACGAGGCATGGGGCGCGTCAAAGTGGATTTCCGTTGTCGACGCTCCCGTCGTAGAGGGTAGCATCGAAGGCGACAAAGAGCTCTCTGCCGATGGTGCCAGCTGGTTCGTCTCTAACATTACGAACGAACAGAAAGTGGTGAAAGCCACTTGGATGACGGCTGGCCTCGGTGTCTACGAACTGTATGTGAACGGCAAACCTATAGGAGAAGAAATCCTGAAGCCAGGCTTCACCCACAACCAGAAGACCAAACGGTCGTTTACCTATGACGTGACCGATGCCTTCAACACCAAGGCCGGTGCCGACAACCAGTTGGCCGTCCAAGTGACGCCGGGCTGGTGGGGCGACAAGATTGTCACACCCTGGGGTCACGACGGCATGATAGGCCGCAAGTGCGCCTTCCGCGGTGTGCTTGAGCTGACCTTTGCCGACGGCACCAAGAAATGTCTGGGCACCGACACCGAGTCGTGGAAGGCTGGCATTGCCGGTCCGGTGAAACATGCCGGCATCTTCGACGGCGAACGCTATGATGCCCGCGAGCCATTGGGCTTCGAGACACCCGAAAAGCTGTCGACACCCGAAGAAAACACGGAGTTCCAAGGCGAAATACTGCCCTCCGACGGTGCAGAGGTTTATCTGCGCTGCGACCTTGCCATCAACCCCGTCAAGGCCTATACATGGCAGGACGTGGAGGGTGCCAACGATGCCGAGGGTGACGCCAAGGAATTTGGCAAGATTGTCATTGACGAAGAGTTTGCCCCCGGTGCCGAAATGGTCGTCAAGGCCGGACAGACCCTCGTCGTAGACTTCGGTCAAAATGCAGCCGCCGTACCTTCCTTCGTCTTCAAGGCCAATGAAGGCACTGAGCTCACCTGTCTGCCCAGCGAGATCCTCAACGACGGCAACGGCGCCCGCAGCCGTGGCATGGACGGACCTGAGGGAAGCGTCCACCGCGACAACCTACGCATGGGCGGCAATGCCATCCGTCTCGTCTACACCTTCAAGGGCGGCGATGACTACGAGTCCTACCGTCCCCACTGCACCTTCTTCGGCTATCGCTTCGTCTCCATCACCGCCACCAACGAAGTGCACATCAAGCAGATACAGTCGCTGCCCGTCACCTCCATCGCCAAGAACCTTGAGACCGGTACTATCACCACAGGCAACGAACTCATCAACAAACTCATTTCGAACACCCTCTGGGGACAGCGCTCCAACTACCTCAGCGTGCCCACCGACTGCCCGCAGCGCAACGAGCGACTCGGATGGACCGCCGACACGCAGGTGTTCACAGAGACCGGTACCTTCTTCGCCAACACCGACAAGTTCTTCCATAAATGGATGCGCGACATGCGCGACACCCAGAACGAACTCGGCGGATTCCCCGGCGTAGCACCCATCGCACAGTATGGCAACGAGATGATGCGCGTCGGCTGGGCCGATGCCGGCGTCATTGTGCCTTGGACCATCTGGAAGCAGTTTGCCGACAATGACATCATCGAAGAAAACTGGGAAGCCATGAACCGCTTCCTCAACCACGTTGCCGAGACCAAGTACGACCACAACGCCCTCATCGCCGAAAACGGCAACTACGAATGGGCCGACTGGCTCAGCTACGAACCTCTGGAGAGCTGCAGCGGACGCGCCTTCGCCGACGGCAAGCCTCTGCCCGATGCCATCGGCTACTGGAACTACCTGAATGCCTCCTACTGGCTCATCGATGCCCGCATGATGGCCGACATGGCTGTAGCTACCGGACGCGACGCCACCACCTACACAACTATGGCTGAAGAAGCAAAGGCATACATCCTGACTAACTTCCTCAACGAAGACGGCACCTTCAAGACCGACATCCTGAACACCATGCAGACACCGGCACTCTTCGCCCTGAAGAACCAGCTCGTAGAGGGTGAGGCCAAGGAAAAGATGATTGCCCGCCTGCGCCAGAACTTCGCCGACCACGAGAACTGCCTGCAGACAGGCTTCCTCGGCACCTCCATCCTCATGCAGACCCTCACCGACAATGGCATGAGTGACATCGCCTACGAACTGCTCTTCCAGCGTAAGAACCCATCGTGGCTCTACTCCATCGACAACGGAGCCACCACCATCTGGGAACGATGGAACAGCTACATGATAGAGAAGGGCATGGGACCGCAGGGCATGAACTCGTTCAACCACTACGCCTACGGCGCCGTATGCCAGTGGATATGGGAGACCGTGGCCGGCATCTGCGCCGACACCGCCCAGCCCGGCTTCAAGCACATCATCATGAAGCCGCTGCCCGACAAGCGACTTGGACACGTCGATGCCCAATACCAGTCGGCAGCAGGACTCATCAAGAGCGCATGGAAGTACGACGGCGACACCTGGACATGGACCTTCACCATCCCCGAAGGCACCACTGCCACCGTCACCCTGCCAGGCGAGACCGAGTCGAAAGACTATGAGGCCGGCATCTACACCGTGACGAAGTAAGCGACGACCGCCCTGCTGAGACAGACCGCCCTGTCTTTGCATGTCGTCTCGATAATAAAGAGGAACATGGTGCCTCGCAACGGACGGAGCAGCGAGTGCAGACCATGCTTGACCCAACCAAATGTGATAATGATGAAAGAGACAAACCAGAAACTGCGGCCTTCAATTGAGAAAGAAAACTTTGTAGACCTTGGCCTACATGTAAAATGGGCCTCGTGTAACCTCAAGGCTGCGTCGCCCTTGGAGCGAGGCGCGCTCTATGCCTTTGGCGAAACCGAGGAGAAGAGCAAGTACCTGTTCAGCAACTATAAGCATGGTAAGAACGGCGTAGTATACGACTATGACGTACCTCCGATGTTTCAGGACTACGCCTGTCCTAAAAAAATAGACATAGAAGAGTTTGAGGACATAGGCAACATCAGCGGCACCGACATGGACGTTGCCCACATGCTGCTGGGCGACGATGTGCGCATGCCTGAAGAACATGAGGCGGAAGAACTTGTCAGGCTGTGCAAACAGCAGCTCGTGGAGGGCGGCATACGCCTGACGGGGCCCAACGGACGGAGCATCGACATGCCGTTCGGCATTTTCTGGACAGGCACGCTGGACAACGATACAAGCGATCCGAACAACATGTTTATAACGACCAAGCGATATGGCAGGTGTATTCATGTACATGAAGAACTAGGTGTAACGGTATCGAGTTACTACCGTACGGCTGGTGTAATGATAAGACCGGTAGCATGCAAATAAACATTCCTACAACAGGTATCATAGGGGCTGTCTGCGGCGACATAGCCGGACTGCCCTACGAGTTGCGTGCCAACCGCACCAAAGACTACGATTTCCCACTGAAGCTTGTCGACTTCTCCGACGACACTATCCTCACTGTCGCCATTGCCCACTGGCTGATGGGTGAACGCACGGAACAGCGGCTGCGCCAGCACCTGCTGGACTATGCCCTCCGATTCAAGGACAAGAACGTGTGGGGTCAAGGCTTTCAGGCGTGGTTTGAGTCGGGTGGCACGCTCGACCGCAAGGGTGTAGCCAGCAACGGTGCCGCCATGCGGGTGGTTCCTATAGGCTATGCCGCCGACGACCTCAGCGAAGTGCTGCGACTGGCAGAGCTGTCGGCACGCATCACCCATGACTCCGACGAGGCTGCCTACGGAGCCCAAGCCGTGGCCAGCGCCGTTTGTCTGACAAGGTTAGGAACCTGCAAGGCTGCCGTTTGCCAATATCTGGAGGACACCTTCCACTACAACATGAGGCGCACGGTAGAGGACATCCGCCGCCACTATCATTTCGAGATTCTGTGCGACCGCTGCGTGCCGGAGAGCATCATCTGCTGGCTACAGTCCTCGACTTACGAGGAAGCCGTGCGCAATGCCGTCTCGCTGGGTGGCGACGCCGACACAATGGCATCCATCGCCGGCGGTCTGGCGGCAGCAACAGCAGGCATGGCTGTACCACAGTCGTGGGCCGAAGCGTGCTACAACCTGCTGCCCGCAGACTTTCAGGACATCATCCGGCGGTTTCCACAACCCTTAGAACTTGAACCAGATAAACTCTAAATTAGTATTTTCGCTTCACGCGCATCCTAAGAGAAGTCCTCTGTCGCAGTATTTCTGATAGTAGCGGCTGTCGCGGTCGACGGGTATATGCACGGCATAGTGCGACATATACAAGTAGAACGGCCGTCGGTCGCTGCATGCCTGGTCGAGTTACTTCAGGCATTCCCGCGTGAGCGCATCGGTGATGAACGTTCCTGTCTGCCAGTATTCCTCCAGACCGGGCGTGTGCATGGGCGTTGTTGGCTTGCCCTGTGCGTCATGTCCGAAATTCTGCTCACTCAGGTAGGTGGCAGGTCCGCCGGCAGCATGACCACCGATGTTCACATCGAAGCCGAAGTGCTCTGGACGTTCGCTCGGTGTGCCGATGGCACCCCAGTGAGCCTTCCCGATGTGTGTGGTGTGGTAGCCGCCTGCGCGGAGGATGTCGACGAAGGAGCGTGCGGTGAAGGTGTGGTCGATGCCTGCTGTCTGGCAGATACCATTCATGTTCCAGTCGGGCGTTGAGAGGTCATTGTCGTCAAGGTCGGTCGACGTGTTGCGTTGCAGCGTCCAGTTGGTCACGCGGTGGCGTGCTGCGTTGGCACCTGTCATCAGCGAGCAGCGCAAGGGCGAACCGATGGGCGCTGCATAGGCCTGTGTGAACAGCATCCCATGGTCGGCCAGCCGCTGCATGGAGGGAGTCTCGAAGGTATCGTTCAAGGCTGTCCGCTCGGTCCAGAACGGTACGGAGGTGTCTTGCCATCCCATGTCGTCGACCATGAACAGGATGATGTTCGGTTGCTGCCAACTCCATGCAGCAGGTGCAACGGTCAGTGCCGTTACCAGTCCTGTCAGCCTGACCGGCATTCCTACCTGCCATAATGTTTTGCTTTTCATGCTTGTTTCCTCGTCTTCTTGCCGCAAAGTTAGCCAATTCCGTCGGATTATGCAAGTTTCTGTCCTGATTTGTCATCTCTTTTTTGGACTTCGCAAAGCGCCAGATCACCAATGGAGCGCAAGAACTTTAAATAAGTTACTCTCGCTCGGCAAAACATAAAAACAATAATAAATTTCTAATTTTTCATTTTTCATTTCTCATTTTATTTGGATAAAAAACTCACGCTCGGAAAAATAAATGAATTTATTCTTCCTCACTTAATCGTTTTTTTCGTAACTTTGCAGAGGAAAAAGAACCCTTGAACCATGAACAGACTTGTTGTTTTCCTCAGCGCCCTTGTGCTCTGCGCTTGCTGTCGTACTTCTCTGCCTCCAGGAACTGATAGTCGAAGTCCACGTCGTACCCGCTGCCTTCCGTGAGCTGCCCGGTGGCCAGCAACAGCTTGATGAGCAGCTGGTTCAGTTTCTCCGCCGTATTGAAGTCATAGACGTTGCCTGTCTTCTCCGCTGTATATGATATGTTCTCCGTTGCCAGTTCCTCTATGCCACGCAGCACAGTGTCCGCACTTGGGACACGGGTATGCGGACGCTCGGTAAGCACGTCCTTCAGATATAGTTTGAGGTCTTCCATGCAGTCGCCGCCACAGCAGAACACGGAAAAGATCGCACGTATAATCTCGCGCTTTGATAGCCAATCAGCCTACTGCGAAGTCCTAGGTGGGAGTCGATTACAGAGGACAGAATACGGTCAAATTTGTCCAAAACAAAAAATATTCCGCCAAAAGCGGTGATTTTCTCAGATTTTTGTTGTACCTTTGCCACGTCATTGATGATTTTGCTTGTCTTGATTTGCAGCACTAAGGTAAGTGAAAAATCTGACATGGACAAATCCTGAGCAACAAAAAGTTGCTCAGGTACTTATAAAGAAAGTTAAACTAAAGTGCTGCGGAATTAAGGTTATTGTTCTTTTTCGATGTGCAAATATACAAAAAAAGTTCCCCCAAAAAATCTTTTTTGGTTTTATTTGCCCATATCCCTCTTTTTTCATGTTTTCTGCATCTGTTCCAGAAGGTGTTGTGGGAAAAATGCATTACTGTTTGGCATTCTCGGAAAAAATCACTATCTTTGCCCCAAAAATTTCTGCATATGCTGATGACTAGACAATATCCGATAGGCATACAGACGTTCTCGGAGATTATTCGCGAAGGTTATGTATATGTTGACAAGACCGATCTGGTGTGGCAGTTGGCACACTATGCCAAGTATATATTTCTGAGTCGTCCTCGCCGCTTTGGCAAGTCGTTGCTCTCTTCGACGCTGGAGTCATATTTCAAGGGCGAGCGCGAGTTGTTCGAGGGCTTGAAGTTGATGGGGCTGGAACAGGAGTGGACAGCATACCCCACCCTTAGGCTCGACCTGAGCAGTGCCCGCCACATGCCGCCAAAGGACGTGAGGCAGGAACTGGAGAACATATTGGCCCCCTATGAGAGAGAATACGGTGAGAACCCGAAAGAGACTACCCCTGGCATGCGGTTGGGAGGACTCATCGACCGTGCCTACGAGCAGACGGGGCGTCAGGTGGTAGTCATCATCGACGAGTACGACTCGCCCCTGCTTGACGTGCTCCACGACGACGGACGTCTGGCCGAGATGCGTGAGATCATGCAGGAGTTCTACCAGCGGCTGAAGCAGCGCGAGGCGAAGATCAAGTTCTGTTTCATCACCGGCATCACCAAGTTCTCGCAGCTGAGCATTTTTTCTACTATCAATAATATCGTAAACGTTACGATGGACACTACCTTCGCTGCCATCTGCGGCATCACCGAGGAGGAACTGACCACCGTGCTGAGGCAGGACACAGAACGGCTGGCCTCCGTCAACGGCAAATCATACGAAGAGATGCATACCATGCTGAAGTTGCGCTATGACGGCTACCGATTCTGTGAGGACTCGCCTGAGATATACAATCCATATAGTCTGCTGAATGCCTTCTTGCAGCGGAAGGTGCAGAACTACTGGTTCTCCACCGGTACTCCCACGTTCCTCATCCATCAGCTGCAGCACTATAAGACTGACATCACCTCGCTCGAACATTTAGAAGTGCCGTCGTCTGCCTTCGACCAGCCCACGGAAAACATGAAGGATGCCCTGCCGCTGCTCTACCAGAGCGGCTACCTGACCATCAAGGGCTACGACCGCGAAGGCGAGATTTATACTCTGTCGATGCCCAACTTAGAGGTGCGCATCGGCTATTCTAAGGGTTTAATGCCCATTTACACCGGACTCGATGACGCAGCTGTACAGTCGGGCTTCGCCTTGAAGTTCTGGCGCGCCCTGAAGCAGGGCGACGTCGAGATGGCCATGCGTGAGATGCAGGCCTACATGGCGGGTATTCCCTATGTGGAAGGTTTCAAGAAGAAATTGGAGGAGGCCGCCACGAAGGAGGGCTTCTACGAATACACGCTATACCTCATCTTTTCTATGCTCAACGTGTATGTGAAGACACAGGTAAAGTGTGCGGGGGGTAGGGTAGACATGGTGGTATGGATGCCAGATACGACCTACGTCTTCGAGATGAAGGTAAGCGGCACGGCGGCAGAAGCTTTGGCGCAGATTGACGAAAAGAGCTACGCCCTGCCTTACGCAGCGGGCGACAAACCAGTGGTGAAGGTGGGCGTAAGGTTCGATGCCGAGACGCGCGTGCCGCAGGAGTGGGTTGTTGAAACCTCACAAAGAGTGTGAGCCTTTGTGAGGTTGCAAATTTTGGGGTATTGCAAGCATTACTTATAGATGTATTTACGGTCACTTACCGTATCAACTGTTCCGTTGTTGTTAAGGGAGTAAGATGATGTTTTGACTTCAAAATTCTTCGAGCCTACTCCGAACAAGCCTAAATATCCGAGTCTTTCCAAGCATGGCCAATCTATATCGTAGGAATACTCCTCCAGTTGCTGTCGAGTAATGTTAACTCCAGAACCATAATCGTATTCCTTTGTTGATGTCTTTTCAGTCCATTCGCCATTTTCTTTTTCACGTTTTACTCGACTCCAACTTTTCAGGTTTCCTCCAGACCATGTATAGACTGTGGTACTCTGTTGTTCCGTTCTTTTTCGCAAAGTTCCATCCTCATTGTACTTTTCGATACCGCCATCACATTTCGATTCTATCATTTGCTCATCTTTATCATAGCTATAACTACATGAGACAGATTCTATTCTTTTCATAGTTCCTGTAGTTCGATAAAATTCTTTGATGGTTACGATTGCCTCTGATATGAACCCGGCTTCATTCAGTTTCAACAGAATCTCATATCTGTTTATATCTTCAGTTTCATCAGTATCATCATATTGCCCGATAATATTCAGTCCGTTTACATTGTACGTGGTATTTTCATTATCTATAACACTTACAAGATTACCACTTTGATCATAGTCGTATTTGCAGAGCCACCTGTCTGGATTATAGGTAGACTGGATACCGGAAAGGAGCACAGGATTCCCGTCCTTATCCTTGAGTCGGCAGATCAACTGTGAATTAGAGGTGGGAGGTATCACTGGATTACCGCTATTCTCAAAATAGATGCGGCGGATGTCGCTGAGATTGAATTTCGTCGTCGTGTCGTCGTTCTTCTCTATGACCATCACGTCCTGGGCATTCATTGCTGTGGCCATCAGGGCACAGAGCATGGTGAATATATACTTTTTCATCGCTTGTAAATCTTTAGGTTTTGTTTGTTGTTTGCTGAAATGATATAGACTCCCTTGGGGAGCGTGGAGAGCGAAACCGTGATACGGTCGCCATTTGCAGAGACTTGTATGGGCAGCTCGCGCCCGTCAACGGCATAGAGCCGCACATCGGACGGGGATTCTGCGCCCTCAATCGTAATCTGGCCGTTGGCCGAATAGCAGAATCGCAACTCGTCAGACGGCACTTGGCCAAGGCCGGTGGCTACGCTTTCGAAAGCATACTGCACAATGTCGGATATTTCGAGGCTGTAGTTTCCTGCAGCCGATGAAATCAGCATCGTTTGGCCGCTGAAGGTTATTTCCGGGTTGTCCGACAAGCGGATGGACAGCCTGCCACTGGTAGTGGTTTCTACAATGAGCGCTCTGTCTGCCGCCTTTATGCCAGTCAGCGTGAGCAGCAGGCAAATCAGTGATAATGTCCTCTTGATTTTTACCATTTTCTTATTCGTATTTACTGTGATTTGTGTTAAGTCCAATTCGCCTGAGTGGAGACAGAAAAAGAAACGTGGACTGTTTAACTTCGTCTACGCTTTCTGATGGTATTGGGGAAAACCTTTAGCCGCATTTACGAGTAAAAGCCCACGTCATGTAACGTGAGCGTTGAAACTTTTACTCTTGCGGCTTTCTTCTAAATTCCCCAATTTGTCAGAAAGCAAGAACAAAAAGCTAACGCTTCTTATCTATATGTCTTTTGTCTGTTATTGCTTCATAAGCGCTTGTTTTTAGAGTTCAACTTCCCGTTAACTATAAGTTCGGGGTGCAAAAATAATAAAATTGTGGGAACTACCCAAAAATTCGACATGTTTTTTCTCTTTTTTCCGCAACCGCTTAGAGAGTATTGCAGTAAAATGTGGCCGCCGCTTGGTGTTCTCAGGAAAAATCACTATCTTTGCCCCAAAAAACTGCGTATGCTAATGACAAGACGATACCCTATAGGCATACAGACGTTCTCGGAGATAATCCGCGAAAGCTATGTATATGTTGACAAGACCGACCTGGTGTGGCAGATGGCACACTATGCTACGTTCGTGTTTCTGAGTCGTCCTCGCCGTGGCTATCATGGGGACAGGTCTTTGATCTTTTCTGAAAACAATCAGAGGCTGAAGTGAAGGCAAAGTGGTGTTGTGGCTAGCGTTGTTACTTTTGCTATATTGCCTCAAAAATGATAAGTCTGGCTTTAATCTGCGTATGTTTTCCCTAAGCAGCCACGAAGATTGTTAGTCTATCCATGCTCCCAAATCAAGTCGTATGGCTTTTCTGAGTAGATGTTGAGTTTGTATTGTCTTGCCGTTTTAATCCACTTGGCAGGCACAGCGATGAATCTGAACAGGAAACTCTTGACTCTGTCTGTGACCTTGATTCCAAAGAGG
>JAFSRY010000046.1 GCA_017445845.1 Prevotella sp. | reverse complement strand
GGTATGGTTACAGAAGTAAGACCTTTACAGCCAGAAAACGCATTATTACCAATACTCGTCACGCTGTTGGGAATGACCAAATCAGTAATTTCTGTGTTTTCGTCACTATATAAATGATGGGCGTAGTATAAAGGATTTGAAGTTGAAATACCAAATGATATATTACACCATGCTGCTATATCTTTTACGATTACCTTTTTAAGGTCCGTGCAATCTTCGAAAGCACCATCCCCTATGCTTGTCACACTATTGGGAATGGTGACGGAGGTAAGTCCCTCGCAACCAGAGAAAGCACAGCCTCCAATGCTTGTCACACTATTGGGAATTGAAATTGAGGTAAGACCCGTGCACATATGGAAAGTGTCGACTCCAATGCTTGTCACACTATTGGGTATTGTGATCGATGTAAGGCCAGAGCAATACCAGAAGGCAGCATTTCCTATTGACGTTACACTGTTGGGTATTGTGACGGAGGTGAGGTCGGAGCAACCAGAGAACGCACCATCCCCAATGCCCGTCACCTGATATGTTTCATTCTCATATGTAACCTCGTCCGGAATGACGACGTTACCTTCATATTTTAAGTCTGAAGGATATTGTGCCACTTCCAGCTCTGTTCCGTCGTTGATATAGTTGTAAAAGATGGTGACGCCATCAGCGTTTTCTACCGCAAGGTCGTGTGCAAAAGTCTGGACTCCAACCATGCTCAGGAGCATCGTGAACAGAAATGCAAGTTTGATTTGTTTCATATCCTTTGTGTGTTTTAAATTCCGCAATACTTATGTTTTTAAATTTCTCTCTAAATCACTGAGCAGCACGGGGTTGCCAGCAGCCTTGTCCTATCGGATTTCGCTCCTACCCTGCACCTCACCCAAAGGCGAGTGAAATCCTCTACCACAATGCAAAGGTACAAAAAAAATCTCAGACAGCCAAATCCTTCGGGAGTTTTTTTCATGTGACTGTCAACCAATTCAACTATGACTCCGCCGACCTTTGGTTCCTCATTTCTCATTCCTCATTCCTCATTCTATTTTGTTCCTTTGGCTTCGCCGAGGCTACTCCTGTTCGGCAAAACATAAAAAAAATTAAACAAGTTCCTGTTTTTTTGTTTTGCTCTCACTTATTCGTACCTTTGCAGTCGGAAAAAGAAATGGTAACAATGGATATCAAGACATCTGAATTTGTGCTTTCCGCTCCGCGCGAGTCGATGTGCCCCAAGGACACGAAGCCTGAATATGCCTTCATCGGACGCTCCAACGTGGGCAAGTCGAGCCTGATCAACATGCTCTGCAACCACAAGGGACTGGCAAAGACGTCGTCGACACCAGGAAAGACGCTACTCATCAACCACTTCATCATCAACAAGGAATGGTATCTCGTAGACCTGCCCGGCTACGGCTTTGCAAAACGGTCGAAGAACGTGCAGCAGCAGCTCGACCAGATGATACGCGGCTACATCCTCGGACGCGAACAGCTGGTCAACGTCTTCGTGCTCATCGACATCCGCCACGACCCGATGGCCATCGATCTGGACTTCATCAACTGGCTGGGCGTGTCGGGCATCCCCTTCTCCATCGTCTTCACCAAAGCCGACAAGCTGGCACCCACAAAGGTTGCTGCTGCCGCCAAAGCATGGATGGAGAAGCTGAACGAGACGTGGGAGGAACTGCCACCTTACTTCGTCACCAGCGCCGACAAGAAGACTGGCCGCGACGAACTGCTCGACTACATCGGACAAATCAACAAGGAACTGAAAAATGATAATTAGTCGTTTAGTAGATTGGTTAGATTAGGGATTTTACCTTTTCTGGTTGGTAACTTTCCTAAACGACTAAGCAACCAAACCACCATACGACTAATTCAACATTCACAATGCCTGTACCTTACGTCGACATACAACATCTTACGAAGCGCTTCGGTGCCCTCACGCTGTTCGAGGACATATCGTTTTCCATTGCCCAAGGCCAGAAGGTGGGCCTCATCGCCAAGAACGGCACCGGAAAGTCGACGCTGCTCTCCGTGCTCACTGGCAGGGAGTCGCCCGATGACGGACAGATTATCTACCGCAACGACCTGCGGGTGGGATTTCTCGAGCAGCTGCCCCACTTCAATCCCGACGACACCGTGCTTGACGCCTGCTTCAACCACGAGGGCAACGAAGAGAAGATGCTGCGCGCCAAGCAGGTGCTCACGCAGCTGAAAATCAGAAACCTTGAGCAGCCCATGGGACAACTCAGCGGCGGACAGCAGAAGCGCGTCGCACTGGCCAACGTGCTGCTTACCGAACCCGACCTGCTCATTCTCGACGAACCCACCAACCACCTCGACCTGGAGATGATTGAATGGCTCGAAGGCTACCTCAACCGCGGACAGAAGACGCTCCTCATGGTCACCCACGACCGCTACTTCCTCGACCGCGTCTGCGACCTCATCATCGAACTCGACAACCAACAGCTCTACACCTACCGCGGCAACTACAGCTACTACCTCGAGAAACGGCAGGAACGTATAGAGAACCAACGCGCCGAGGTGGCACGCGCCAACAACCTGTACCGCACCGAACTGGAGTGGATGAGACGGATGCCGCAGGCGCGTGGACACAAAGCACGCTATCGCGAGGAGGCCTTCTACGAACTCGAGCGGGTCGCCAAGCAGCGCATTGAGGAACGGCAGATACGCCTCAAGGCCGCCAACGTCTACATCGGTTCGAAAATCTTCGAATGCCAATATGTGTCGAAGCAGTTCGACGGAGGGCCTGTCATCCTCAAAGACTTCTACTACAACTTCGCACGCTTCGAGAAAATGGGCATCGTGGGCAGCAACGGAACGGGCAAGTCGACCTTCCTCAAGCTTCTGCTGGGCGAGCTGAGACCCGACTCAGGACGCTTCGACATCGGCGAGACCGTGCGCTTCGGCTACTTCTCGCAGGAGGGGCTGCGCTTCAATGACAGCCAGAAGGTCATCGATGTCATCCGTGACATCGCCGACTACATTGACCTCGGACACGGGCGCCACCTGTCGGCATCGCAATTTCTGCAATACTTCCTCTTCACGCCCGAACAGCAATATAACTACGTCTACAAACTCTCGGGCGGCGAACGCAGGAAGCTATACCTCTGCACCGTGCTGATGAGAAACCCCAACTTCCTCATCCTCGACGAGCCCACCAACGACCTCGACATACAAACCCTGCAAGTGCTCGAAGAATACCTGCAGGACTTTCCCGGATGCGTCATCGTCGTCAGCCACGACCGCTATTTCACCGACAAAGTCGTCGACCACCTGCTCGTCTTCCAGGGCGAAGGCGTCATCAAGGACTTCCCAGGCAACTACACCCAGTACCGGCAGTGGCTCGCCCTGCAGCCCCAACCCGAGAAGCAGGCGGCACCGAAAGAGACGGCAGCACCAAAGAAAAACTACCGCAACGACACGCGGCAGCGCATGAGTTTCAAGGAGAAACGCGAGTTTGAACAGCTCGAACGCGACATCGCAGCCCTCAACCAGGAACAGCACCACATCGAGGAAGCCCTCTGCAGCGGAAACCTCAGCATCGACGAACTCACCCAGAAGAGCATCCGGCTGCCACAGCTGAAGGAGGAACTCGACGAGAAAGAAATGCGGTGGCTCGAACTCAGCGAAATGGCGTAAGAAAGCTGATGCGTTGACTTCTGGCACACTTTTTGCTGTTTGTTTCACAAACGAATTTATAACGAAACAAACATACAGCTATGCAAAAAGGTAACATCGGGGTTACAACCGAGAACATCTTCCCCGTCATCAAAAAGTTTCTCTATTCCGACCACGAGATATTCCTGCGCGAAATGGTATCAAATGCCGTCGACGCCACCCAAAAACTCAAGACGCTAAAGGCCAACGGCGACTTCAACGGCGAAGAGGGCGACCTCACCGTCAGAGTGACCCTCAACGAAAAGGAAAAGACACTCACCATCAGCGACCGAGGCATCGGCATGACCGCCGAGGAAATAGACAAATACATCAACCAGATTGCCTTCTCGGGTGTCACCGACTTCCTCGACAAATACAAAGACCAAGCCAACCAGATTATCGGACACTTCGGACTCGGCTTCTACTCGTCGTTCATGGTCAGTGAGCGCGTAGAAATCGTCACCCGCAGCTGGCAGGAAGGAGCAAAAGCCGTCAGATGGACCTGTGACGGAAGCCCTGAGTTCACCATCGAAGACGCCGAGAAGAAAGACCGCGGAACCGACATCATCCTCCACATCGCCGACGACTGCAAGGAATTTCTCGAGAAACAACGCATCGAAAGCCTCCTACAGAAGTACTGCAAGTTCATGACCGTGCCCGTCAGCTTCGGCAAGCGTCAGGAGTGGAAAGACGGAAAGATGCAGGACACCGACGACGACAACATTATTAATAATGTGGAGCCCCTCTGGACGAAGACCCCGTCGACACTGAAGGACGAAGACTACAAGTCGTTCTACCGCGCACTCTACCCCATGCAGGACGAACCCCTCTTCTGGATACACCTCAACGTCGACTATCCCTTCAACCTCACCGGTATCCTTTACTTCCCACGTGTCAAATCGAGCATCGAACTGCAGCCGGGAAAGATACAGCTCTATTGCAACCAAGTATTCGTCACCGACCAGGTGGAAGGCATCGTGCCGCAGTTCCTCACTCTGCTCCACGGCGTCATCGACTCGCCCGACATTCCGCTGAACGTCTCGAGAAGCTATCTGCAGAGCGACGCCAACGTCAAGAAAATCTCAACCTATATCACCAAGAAAGTCGCCGACCGACTGAAGAGCATCTTCAACGAAAACCGAAAGGAATACGAAGAGAAATGGGATGACCTGAAACTCTTCATCAACTACGGAATGCTCACCGAAGAATCCTTCTACGACCGCGCCAAAGACTTTGCACTCTTCAAAGACATCGAAGGCAAATACTTCACCTTCGACGAATATAAGACACTCATCGAAGGCGAGCAGAAAGACAAGGACGGAACCCTCGTCTACCTTTATGCTACCGACAAGGACGAACAATACGCCTACATCGAGGCCGCCAAGCAGAAAGGATACTCCGTGCTCCTCATGGACGGCCAGCTCGACACACCCGTCGTCTCGATGCTCGAGCAGAAACTGGAAAAGTCGCGCTTCACGCGCGTCGACGGCGACATCATCGAACGACTCATCCCCAAGGAGGACGAGAAGAAGACAGAACTGACAACCGAGGAAACTGACAATTTGTCAGCCGTCTTCAACACACAGTTGCCAAAACTCGACAAAGCAGAATTCCATGTAGAGGTGCAGTCACTCGGCAAGCAGGCGCAGCCCGTCGTCATCACCCAGAGCGAATACATGCGACGCATGAAAGAGATGAGCCGCTATCAGACCGGAATGGCCTTCTACGGACAGATGCCCGACATGTATACCCTCGTCCTCAACAGCGACCATCCGCTCGTCAAGCGCGTACTCGGCGACACAACCGCCAACACCGCTGAAGCCCTGAAGCCCATCCTGGCCGAACTCAAAGGACAGGAAGCAAGACTCGCCGCCATCCGACAGACACAGGACAAGAAGAAATACGACGAACTCACACAGGAAGACAAAGACATGAAGGCTGAAGCCGAAAAGGCCGTTGAAGAGCAGAAGGCAAAGCGAACGGAAGTCATCGCCAACTATGCCAAAGGTAACGACATCGTACACCAGCTCATCGACCTGGCGCTCCTGCAGAACGGTATGCTCAAAGGTGCTGCCCTCAGTGCCTTCCTGCAGCGCTCTGTCAGCATGATCAAATAAGTCTTTCTGGAATATCCCGATCATCCGGGATACCTGAAATAGCACAAAGCCCCTGTTCCAATTCGCGGAACAGGGGCTTTTTCTTGTCATAGAAAAAAATATGATGGGGAGAAGAAAAAAACAACAGAAAAAATATGCGTATATAATGATTTTTTCGTAATTTTGCCAACTCAAAAGATACATTGTGAGAACAGATACCCGGATAACAAACAAAAGAAAAAGATACTAATGATCTACGACACATATATTTTCGACCTCGACGGCACACTACTCAATACGCTCGGCGACCTCACTGAAAGCTGCAACTACGCCTTGCGCACCTACGGAATGAAGGAACGCTCTATCGAAGAAGTCAGGCACTTCGTGGGCAACGGAGTCAGAAAACTCATGGAAAGAGCCGTGCCCGACGGACTGAACAATCCCCACTTCGAACAAGCGATGGAAACCTTCCGCAATTATTATATGGAACACGGACTCGACACGACAGAACCCTATCCAGGCATCGAAGAAATGCTTGATAGACTGCAGCAAGAGGGCTGTCGGATGGCTGTCGTCAGCAACAAATTCTATGACGCCACACTCGAAATGGTCGACTACTTCTTCGGCGACTATATTGAAGTGGCCGTAGGAGAATGCGAAACCGCAATGCCCGAAAACATACCGGAAGGCTTCCCACAACACCCGCTGCGCAAAAAGCCGGCTCCCGACACCGTCAACGAGGCTCTCAGACAACTCAATGCAACCAAACAACATGCCGTCTACGTCGGTGACAGCGATGTAGACATACAAACGGCGCTGAACAGTGGGCTGCCCTGCATCAGCGTGCTTTGGGGATTTCGCAACCGCGACTTCCTGCTGGCTCACGGAGCCAAGACGCTCATCAGCCGGCCGGAAGAACTCTTCGTGTGAAGGCAGCCAAGAGTTGCTGTCAGCTCAAGACATGTGAGTCGATGTATTTGGCAACCTCTGCCTTATAACTCTCAGAAACAGGGATGCGCACCTCGCCAACGATAAAGTGCCCTTTGTCAATGACCTTCGACTTTGATGTGTTCACAATGAAGGACCGATGGGTGCGGAGAAACTCGGGCTTCGGCAGACGCTCTTCTATGGTCTTCATGCTCAGCAGCGACATAATCGGTTCGTCACGACCCTCGATGAAAAACTTCACATAGTCTTTCTCACCTTCAACGTATAGAAGTTCGTCAAGCAACACCTGTATCAGCTTGTAGTCGCTCTTCACATAAATAATGCGTTCGGTAACGTCAACATCCCGCCGCGGCTCATCGTTTCCACGCAACGCACGAAGACAGGCACTGACGAAATCCTCGTAGCTAATGGGTTTCACCAGATAGTCGACAGCGTTATACTTATAACCGTCAACGGCATACTGGCTAAAAGCCGTCGTAAAGACGATTTTCGTTTCCTCGGGAAGCAGTTTCGCCAATTCCAGACCGCTCAGTTCGGGCATCTGGATGTCGAGGAAACAAAGGTCGACACTTTTCTCCCGTATCACACGAATGGCATCAATAGCGCCATTGAAGGTGCCGACGAGATTGAGGTATGGTGTCTTCTTGACATAGCTGGCCAGCAAATCGGCTGCCAACGGTTCGTCATCGATAATAATACAGTTAAGAATCATATAGTATAATTTTTGAGTGATACGTTGTTTTGTCCTCTGAAAGACTTCGAGTCCATTCGTAATGACCGCCTTTAACGAGAGAGAGCCGACGTTCCACCTGCTGCAGACCGATGCCGCTGCCGCTTTGGTCGTTGTCGTCTTTGGGAAAATTACTATTTGTGATTTCACAAACGACCTTTTCCGGGTCAGACTTCAACCTGATGTCAATAAAACTATCTTGGGTGGCCGAGACTCCGTGCTTGAAGGCATTTTCAATAAGTGGGATGAAGAGCAAGGGAGGAAGATACTTATTGGGGTCGGAACTGATGTCGATGTCTTTTGTCAATTTCACTTTGTCACTTAAACGCAACTGCATCAACTCTACATACGACTCCATAAAGTCCACCTCGTCTGAAAGTCTCACATCTTCATCTCCATGATAAAGGATGTGGCGCATGAGCTGACTCAACTGCTGTATGGCCCTTTGGGCTTTCTCCTGATTGAAGACCGTCAGTGCGTAGATGTTGTTGAGCGTATTGAGCAGGAAATGAGGGCTCACCTGATAGCGCAGCATCATCAACTCCATCTTCACACGCTCTTTTTCTGCCTCCGCCTGACGGTTTCTGGCGACGGCCCAGTTGCGCGAAAGCACTAAGGCAGTCGCTACCGTTCCGGAAACAGCCATATTGAAAATGTCTCGACCCAAATAGAACAAGGTCCAACGGATGTCCATCCGTTTGGGAGCATATTGTACCATTGGAGTCGACAAAGTCAGCATCTCACGGAACCATGTGTGGTAGGAAAAGACCACCCACTCGTGTATTAACAAGGCAAGGCTCACAACCATTGCCACATTCAAGGCTATGAACCGCAGATGACGGCCCTCCATCAACACTTTCGGAGTCAGCCAATAATAGTTCGACAAGAAGACGATGAACATCGATAGGGGTATCGCCAGCTCAACCAGGAAACGCTTAAGGACGAATTCCTGGGAGACGTTGATGAACATTAAGGGTGTCAGAAAAATCAACAGCCAAACCAACGTCAAGACGAGAACTCCTTCATTTGCTTTCTTCTTCAAACCATCTATAACTATATTTCTTTATTCTACTCGTAACGGATAGCCTCTATCGGGTCGAGACGCGCAGCCTTCTGAGCCGGAATGTAGCCGAAGAGTACGCCGATGAACACGCAGACAAGGAACGAGACATAAATCGACCAGGCAGGAACACTCGAAGGCATACCCGCCATCGGCACGATGAACTCACTGACGGAGCACCCAAGCAGTATTCCCAGAAGTCCGCCCGTGAGCGAGATGAGTATCGACTCAATGAGGAACTGGATAGAAATAACCAGTCCCGTAGCACCCACCGACATCCGAAGACCAATCTCTTTCGTGCGCTCAGTAACGCTCACCAGCATGATGTTCATGATGCCGATGCCTGCCACCAGCAGCGAGAAGGCGGCGGCAACGACAAGGATAATCGTCACCGTGTCCATTGTCGTCGACATGGTCTCCATCATTTCTGCTTGTGAACGTATGGTGAAATCGTCGTCGGCATCGGCCTTCAGCTTGTGGTTGTCACGCAGGATTTGCGTCAGCTCGTCGATGGCAGCATCAGAGAGTTCCTCGGTGATGGCCGAACAGTTGATACTCGTAAACCACGTTTGGGCTGCAATACGCTTCATCACCGTCGAATACGGAGCAATCATCACATTGTCCTGGTCCATTCCCCACGAGTTGTAGCCCTTCGACTTCAGTACGCCGACGACTCGCATCGGTATCGACTTGAAGCGGATAGTCTTGCCGATGGGGTTCGTACCGGCTCCGAAGAGTTCATCGACAATCGTCTTTCCTATCACACACACTTTGGCGGCTTTCCGGATGTCTTCCTCCGTGAAGCAGTCACCCTGCTCCACCGTCCACTGCTTGATGTCGAGATAGTCGGGACTCTCGCCGTAGACCGTTGTGGTGGTATTATTGTTACCATAGATGACCTGCCCGCTGGCGGTGACCTCGGGCGACACCTTCGTCACAAATTTCTTCTCGGCAAGGATGCGCTGATAGTCCGCCATCTTCAGAGTCTGCATAGCCGACGGGTCTTGGCGCACACCGCCTCGCATGTCGGCACCAGGACGGATGGTCAGCAGGTTCGTACCCATCGTCGACAGCTCAGCGCGTATGCTCTCCTTCGAACCCTGTCCGATGGCCATCATGATGATAACGGCTGCCACACCGATGATGATACCCAGCATCGACAGAAACGACCGCATCTTATTGTTGGCGACGGCTTTCAGGCTGACTTTGAAAAGGTTGAGTATGTTCATATTCTTTTAATCGTCTTGGGGTTGGGGCAACGCAGCCAGCGCCTCGGCAGCCGACCGGATGTTGGTATTAATGGTGTCTTCGCGAATCTTTCCGTCGCGCAGGAAGATGTTGCGGCTCGAAAACTCGGCAATCTCAGGGTTGTGGGTCACGAAGATGATGGTGTGCCCCTGCTTGTAGAGTTCCTGAAAGAGTACCAGCATCTCGAACGAGGTGCGTGTGTCGAGGTTACCCGTAGCCTCGTCGGCCAGCAATACGGCAGGGTCGTTGACCAAAGCACGGGCGATGGCGACGCGCTGCATCTGTCCGCCAGACATCTGGTTGGACTTGTGTTCCAGACGGTCGCCCAACCCTACTGCCTTCAGCGCCTTGATAGCGGCTTCGCGACGCTGGCGAGCGTTATAGTTGCTGTTATACATCAAGGGCAGCTCCACATTCTCGATGGCGGTTGTCTTCGGCAACAGATTATAGTTCTGGAAGACAAAGCCAATCTTGCGGTTGCGCAGATGGGCGCGCTGGTTCTTCGACATCGTCCGCACAGCGATGCCGTCGAGGAAATACTCGCCGCTCGTGGGAGTGTCGAGACATCCTAACTGATTGAGCAGCGTCGACTTGCCCGAGCCGGAGGTGCCCTGAATGGTGACAAACTCTCCTTCGTAGATTTTGAAGGAGACACCACGCAGCGCCTTCACGGTCTCACTGCCCACCTGAAAGTATCTCTTCACGTTCTGCAGTTCGATGACGACTTTTCTATCATCCATAAGCCCTTACTTCTTCTGGTTCTTGTTATTGTTCTTCGGACGAGGCATAAAGGGGTTCTGGGCCTGCTGCTCAGCTGGACCTTCGTCGCCGGAAGATAAATTGAAGTCGGTCAGCACTTCCGTTCCCTCGCTGATGCCGCCCGTTATCTCGGTGAGCATACCGTTGGTGGTGCCGACGGTGACGGCGTGGGCTTTAAACACATTACCCTCTTTCGTCCATACCTTCACGGGGGCTTCTACATCCTCGATGGTCTGGTCCTCCGTAAGAATGGCTTCGTTCGGTGTGAAGCGAAGGGCCTTTGCCGGCACAGCCAGCACGCCGTTCTTCTCCAGTGTGAAGATGGTGACATTGGCGGTCAGTCCTGGCTTCAGCTTCAGGTCGTTGTTGGGAGCCGAGATGACAACTTCATAAGTAACGACGTTGCTTTCGGTCGTTGCCTGTTGGCGCACCTGGGTCACATGGCCCTCAAAGGAGTCATCGGGGAAGGCGTCGACGGTGAAGCTCACTCGCTGACCTTCCAAGACACCACCGATATCGGCTTCATCGATGTCGGCAATGACGCGCATGTTGGTCAAATCCTGGGCGATGACGAAGAGCTCAGGTGTAGAGAAGGAAGAGGCAACGGTCTGTCCTTCCTCAACCGACTTAGAGAGCACGACACCGTCGATGGGTGACGTGATGGTGGCATATCCGAGGTTGGTTTGTGCCCGCTGCACTTCCTCGCGTGCCGATGCCACTTGGTTCTTGGCCTGCACATAGGAGAGGTTGGCCTGTTCGAACTCGTCAGCGCTGACCAGTCCCTTTTCGTAAAGGTTCTTGTAGCGATTGTAGTTGGCCTGCTGATAGTCCAGCGTGCTCTGCATGGAGTTCAGGCTGGCCTTAGCGGCATTGAGTTGGCTGATAAGGTTGGTCTTGTCGAGTTCAGCTATCACTTGTCCTTTCTTTACGGTTGAGTTATAGTCAACATAAAGTCGGCTGACGATACCACTGACCTGCGTACCGACGGTGACGCTGGTGACAGGTTCGATGGTGCCTGTGGCGGTGATACTGTTCTGAATGTTGGCAACGACAGCCTTCTCGGTGACGAAGCTGACATGCTCCGTTTTCTTCTTGCCAGAGAATAGCCAGACGATAACGGCTATAGCTACGGCGGCAGCGACGGCTGCCAATACTTTTTTGTTCATTTTTTTTAGTTGACGAGTTATATCTTGGCAGATTGGTGGTTTGCAGATTGGGGATATTTCTCATTACTCATTACTCATTTTTCATTTCTCCGTTCTGGTAGAAGTTGAGCAGGCTGAGGTTCAGGATTGTCAGATACTTGCTCTGCAGTTCGCTCTGCTGCGCCAGCAGCAATTTGTCTCGGCCCTGCATCAACTCAACAGTATTGACCATGTGTTCCTGGAATTTACTGCTCACCAGCTCGTAGCTGGCTTCGGCACTCTCTGTGCTCACTTTGGCAGCCTTGAATTTGTTTTGGTTGTTGACAGCCTGCAGCCAATACTCCTCAATCGTCGAATACAAGCTGATTTCCTTGTCTTTCAGGTCGAGCAAATAGCTCTCGCGCTGCAGCTTCGCCTTGTTGACGGCAGTCTTGGCCTGTCGCTGGTCGAAGAGCGGGATGCTGAGGTTGAGACCTGCGCCCACATCGAAGTTGTTCTTCAGCTGGCGTCCCCAAGCATTGTCGCTCATCGATGAGGTGCTGGTGAAGGCACTCGCCGAGACACCTAAAGAGGGCAGCCGCTGGGCCTTAGCCATCTTGATGCTCAGGTCACTGCTCTCAATGCCGAGTTTTGCTTTCTGTATCTCCGGACGATGGTCGAGGGCAGAGACATAGACATCATTCAGACTCGGAACAGCCTCGAGAGCCATCTCGTCGGTAGGCATCGGAGCCACAACATCAAACTCCTCATCGTCAACGAGTTGCAGGATTTGCCTCAACTGACGCTTATAGTTCTTTACATTGCTCTCGGCTTCCACGACGTTATATTCATCCTGTGCACGCTGGGCGGTGAGCTGAGCCAGGTCGGCTTTGCTCATCTTGCCGTTCTCAAAGAAACTCTTGCCCGTATTCTCGTTGGCAATGCTCGTCTCCAAGGTCGAACGGTTCACCTTGATGGCCTCTTGCATGTAAAGGATTTGCACATAGAGTTGAGCAATCTGCTCAATCAGCTGGTTAGCCGTAGTGGCAGAGTCGAGTTGCGCTTGCTGGGCTGTCAGCCTGTTCAGTTTCACAGTGTTGACGTTACGGCCGCCGTTCCATACGGTCCAGTTGGCACTCACACCGTAAGAACCGTTATAGTAAGTCTTGTCGACACTCGTCTGCACATAGCCGTCGAGCACTGACGACCGACCGCTCTCAGGCCAAGGTCTGTAGGTGACATTCTGCGACGTATTGGCCGACAACGACGGCAGCAGCACAGCCTGACTCTGGTAGACATCCTCAAGGGCACTGCGTGTCTGAAGCATAGATTTCTGTAGGGTGATGTTGTTGTTGAGGGCATAGTCGATGCAGTCTCTCAACGTCCACTGCTTAGCTTCAGCCTCAATGCCAAACGCACTGAGGATGAAGGTCGCAAGGGCAATCATGCCTGTTCTTCTCATAGTCCTATATAAATAAATATGTATATACTCTTTTTTAATGTTTTGACGATTATACTCGCCTGAAAGTTTAGCCTGTCGGTCGATAATTAACACAAATTAAGGAGACCCCATGAGTAATGAGTAATTATGAGTTTGGTAGATTGGTAGTTTGGTAGATTGGTGATGTTACCTCACACTTTAAAGCGTCTGCAAACGTGCAATATACTTACCTAAAATGTCGAACTCGATGTTGACGATGGAGCCGACCTCGATATAGGCGAAATTGGTCACCTCGCGGGTGAAGGGGATGATGGCAACGGTGAAAGCATTGTCCGTCGGTTCGCATACGGTCAGAGACACGCCGTTGACGGTAACGGAACCCTTGTCTACCGTGAAGTACCCCCGGCGTGCCATCTCGCGGTCCTGTTTATACTCAAAGGTGAAATAAGTTGAGCCGTCGGCATCGCGCATGTCGATGCAGCGGGCGGTCTCGTCGACGTGACCCTGCACGATGTGACCGTCGAGACGACCGTTCATCAGCATCGACCGTTCCACATTCACATAGTCGCCCACCCGCAGCAGTCCGAGGTTGGAACGTTCAAGCGTCTCCTTCATTGCCGTCACGGTATACGTTCCGTTTTCGATACCCACAACGGTCAGACACACACCATTATGACTGACGCTCTGGTCAATTTTCAGTTCATCAACAAACGAGCACTTCAGCGTGAAATGCATGTTCTCCTGGTCTTTCCCGATGGCTACCACCTGAGCCATTTCTTCTACGATTCCACTAAACATATCTGATTTTTTATTAAAAAAGCCCCCTTGACGAAGGAGGAGTTATAAAAAAGGGGTGCCGGCGATGTGATGAAACTCCGAGAAACGAAAGTTTTTGAGAGCCCTCCGTCTTTGTAATCCACCGACCTGTTACGGTTTAGGCCTTGCGGCTTTATGTGGCCCGCCATCGGCAGGAGCAGCTGACTCGGTTTTCAGTGTTATTTGATGAGTATCCCGATCTGTCCCGACACCCCTATGAGTCCTTTTTCTTTTGCAAAGATACAAAGAAGCAGCCGAAACTACAAGAAAACCACCGCTCATTTATATTTTTTTATGAATAATGCGACGGCTTGTAACTACTCAGTACCCTCTGGTGCATGAGTAGTTACCACAACTGACAGAAATGTTAAATTTTCCTAATAATCCAGACAGATATGGACGGAAACTGACGACTATCATTATCTTTGCATAATTGTAAATAATTCAACTTCTGGTAGTTAAAGGAGTTAAAAGAACTTTTATCATGAGCGAAACCATATTCATAGCATTAGCAGTCGGAGCTCTCTTCTATTTCTTATATGAGCGTAAGAAACAGAAAGAACGACAGATGGGAGAAGAACTGGATAGCCTTATCGAAAGAGAAGATTGGCAGCGTGTCAGCCGCTTTATCCACAAACAACTCGTCATTTGGATTGTCATCACCGTTTTTGCTGTCGCCATTGTTGTGGCAAAGACCGTACGAGGAGACTTCAAGCCCTTTCATTCGGCAATTATTGCGTTATGTCTATGGAGAGTTTTCCAACTGGCCAGGAGTTATCGCAATTCCCGCAACAACGAAAGAATGAAGTCAATACAGGAAGAAGAGCTTGCCGACATTGAAGAAGAAACAGCCCGTGTGGGGAACCTGTTACGACAACACAACATAAATGTCACTCGCCTAAAGACCGATATAAGCGTTCAAGAAGCGATGAAGATCCTGGATGACGCTCGCGAACGGGGAAAACAAGATGGGGTATGCCCCGTGCTGCTATCGGTAGACCGCCATTTTATGGAAAGTCTGGCTTTCATTGAGAACAACGAAGAGGCATTGCTTTGTTCACCCATTGCCGATGGCCAGGCACTGCTGAAGGCACGCTTTGACAATCTGAAGGAGGACTATGAAAAAGAATACGACTGGGAAACCGATATTGTCGGCACTGCCAAGCCGGACCAACCAGAGATTCAGTTCATCTTCGAGAATTGCGGACTCTTGCTGGCCGAGATACCTGTCGACGAGCCGTGGAAAGTTTTCGCCTACCTTCCTTTCGGCGGATGGAATGACTGCCCTGAGACCGTTGAGCACATGGCAATAGCCAAATACTGGTACGAGAAGTATGGTGCAGAAGTGGCCCTCATCGCATCAGAAACGCTATTCTACAAAGTCGCTCACCCCGTCGTCGATGATGCAATGAAGCTGGCAGAAGAACAATTAGCCTACAGTGCAGACATGCTGCAGGATTACGAAAACCTTTCAGAACTGGCAGCGGTGAACAAGCGTTCTACCCTCTGGCGCTTCTGGTGGGACTGACGCTGACAGCAATCGCAGGGGACATTTGCCTGCTTTGGGAAGGACGATAGAAAACATTTTTTGCTGTTCCTCAAAGATGTACGCCTCTTATCAATGTGAGATAACAGGCACACCAGTGTGAGATAACAGGCACACCAGTGTGAGATAACAGGCACACCAGTGTGAGATAACAGCCTTACATCTTACCGATACAGATTCCGATAGAAAGTATCGGAAGTTCCGATGGATAGTTTCGGGGGGAAGATTACTTATAACCGCAGCCAGTGCCATCGAAACAATGGGTGCAGAGCTTGCATTTGGGCAGTCCGATGGACTGCACGAGGGTGTCGAGTCTGGCAAATTTCAGGCTGGTGATGCCGAGTCGTCGTGCTATCTCGTTGACCATGCGCTCGTATTCGGGTGTGCCTGCTGACATGTAGCGGTCGAGTTTTTTTGTGTCGTCGCCTTCGAAGTCGCGTATGACGCGGCGGGTGATGAGCTCGAGGTCATTTTTGGAATTGGTGAACCCGATGAAGGGGCAGCCGTAGACGAGCGGCGGGCAGGAGATACGGGCGTGGACTTCTCGGGCTCCGTAGTCGAAGAACATCTTGATGTTGTCGTGAAGCTGTGTGCCGCGAACGATGCTGTCGTCGCAGATGACGATGCGCTGTCCTTCGAGGATGGCACGGTTGGGGATGAGCTTCATCTTGGCGACAAGGTCGCGGCGCACCTGACTGCCCGGTGTGAAGGAGCGTGGCCATGTGGGGGTGTATTTCAGCACTCCGCGCTTGTAGGGTATATGGTGGCCTTCGGAATAGCCGATGGCCATGCCGACGCCAGAGTCGGGCACACCGCACACGAGGTCGGCTTCTACGTCGTCTTCTTCGCCCACTTGTTTTCCGTCACGCTCGCGCACGTCCTCAGCGTTGATGCCTTCGTAGCAACTGGTGGGAAAACCGTAGTAGACCCACAGGAAGGCACAAATCTGCTGCCGGCTGGCAGGCTGCTGCATCACTTCGATGCCGTCAGCCCGTAGGCGGACGATTTCGCCGGGTCCTACGTCGCGCAGGGTTTCGTAGTCGAGGTTGGGAAAGGCGGTGGTCTCAGAGGAGGCAGCATAGCCGTCGGCTTTGCGTCCGAGGACGATGGGGGTTCGTCCCAGAAAGTCGCGGGCACAGATGATGCCGTCTTCGGTGAGTATCAGCATCGAGCATGAGCCTTTTACTTTCTTATAGACCAGATTGATGCCTTCGACGAAGGTGTCGCCCATGTTGATGAGCAGGGCGACGAGTTCGGTCTGGTTGATATTATTGGCCGACTGCTCGGAGAAGTGCATCCGGGCAGCCAACAGTTCTTCTGCTATCTCTGGAATGTTGTTGATTTTTGCAACGGTGACGACGGCATAGCGTCCGAGGTGGGAGTTGACGATGATGGGCTGCGGGTCGGTATCACTGATGACTCCCAATCCCTGTGCTCCCTTGAATTTGTCGAGTTCGTCTTCGAAACGCGAACGGAAATAGTTGCGCTCTAACGAGTGGATGGAGCGGGTGAAGCCCAGTTCGGGGTCGTAGGTGACGAGACCAGCCCGCCGTGTTCCTAAGTGTGAGTTGTAGTCGGTGCCGTAGAATAGGTCGTTGACACAGTCTTTTGTCTTGATTGTTCCAAAGAAGCCGCCCATATTGAAAGGTTGAAAAAAAATGAAAGGTTGAAAAGTTGAACTGCTGAACTCTTATATTTTATAAATGAAAAGGGCGGAAACGTAGTTCCGCCCATATGATTTCACTCGTTGTTGAAAAAATAGAGGAAGGTGGCTTTGCCGTCGAGGGCTGGTCTGCGCTGTCCTTCTATTTCGATGGTGACATGAATTTCGGTCTTGCAGATGCCCCGCAGGTCCTGAATGTTGCTGAGTACTGCTTTCGTGCGAATGCGGCTGCCTGTGATGACGGGCTGGCCGAAGCGCATGTCGTTCATGCCGTAGTTGACCAGCATCTTGATGTTGCGCACGTCGATAATCTGGTTCCACATATAGGGCAACAGCGACAGTGTCAGATAGCCGTGGGCAATGGTGCTCCGGTAGGGACTTTCCACTTGCGCACGCGCTGGATCTACATGTATCCATTGATGGTCGTTGGTGGCATCGGCGAAAAGGTTGATGCGGTCTTGGTCTACCTGCATCCATTCCGATATTCCCAACACCTCGCCGAGATGCGAGGCGAACTCTTCGTAGGAGTTGATAACTAATTTTTCCATTTACACGGTGTGTGTTGACATATTCTGAAAACCGCTGCAAAGGTAACGATATTTTTTCAAAAACCGAAACCTTTAGGGTGCTATTTTTTTCAATTTCCAATAAATATCGTTAAAAAAATAACCGACATCAAGCATAGACGACGTCTTTTTAGTAATTTTGCATTTGCATTATTACAATCACGAATTCATGAATGAAAACCATACAGAACAACAAGAGAAAAGACTGAACCCATTCTTCATCGACTGGGACACACCGCATCGGACCGTGCCCTTCCACCTCATCCGAACCGAAGACTACGAGGAGGCATTCCTCGAAGGCATTCGCCGCGACAACGAAGAGATTGACCTTATCACCGGCAACCCCGACGAGCCGACGTTCGACAACACCCTCATCTTCCACGACGAGACGAAGGGCGAACACTACTACGACCTGTTGGACCGTGTGTCGAATGTCTTCTCATGCATGATGAGTGCCGAAACCAACGACGACCTTGAGGCACTGGCGCAGAAGATGTCGCCCATCCTCACACAACATGCCAACGACGTCTCGCTCAATCCGAAACTCTTCCAACGCATTAAATATGTATATGAACACCACCGCGAACTGACTGCCGAAGAACAGATGCTGCTGCAGAACAGCTACGACGGCTTCGTGCGTAGCGGTGCCTTGCTCGACAACGCCGGAAAGGACAAACTGCGCCAGCTGACCGAACAGGCAGGCCTGCTCACCCTGCAGTTCTCGCAGAACCTGCTGAAGGAGATGAAGGCCTTCACACTCCACATCACCGATGAAGCAGACCTCGACGGACTGCCTCAGACAGCCATTGATGCAGCTGCACAGACGGCGAAGGAACACAATCTGGAGGGCTGGCTCTTTACGCTCGATGCTCCCAGCTATTCGCCCTTCATGACTTACAGCACCCGACGTGAACTGCGCCGAAAACTATACATGGCACGCAACAGCGTGTGTATACACGACAACGCGGAGAACAACCTCGACATCTGCCGACAACTCGTCAACCTCCGACGCGAGATGGCACAGCTGTTGGGCTTCGAGACCTATGCCGACTATGTACTCGTACACCGAATGGCTTCGACGACATCCAATGTCTACAAGTTGCTCTACGACCTCATCGATGCCTACAAGCCTACAGCCCTGAAGGAGTGGGAGGAACTGAAGGCGATAGCCGGCGACGACCTGCAGCCTTGGGACACGGCCTTCTACAGCCACAAGCTGAAGATGGAGAAGTTTAACATCGATGCAGAGATGCTGCGCCCCTACTTCCAGCTGGACAAGGTCATCGAAGGTGTCTTCGGACTCGCCAACCGCCTCTATGGCATCACCTTCAAGGAAAATAAAGACATTCCCGTCTATCACCCCGACGTGAAAGCCTATGAGGTGACCGACCGCGACGGCTCCTATCTGGCTGTATTCTATGCTGACTTCCATCCCCGCAAAGGCAAACAGGGTGGAGCCTGGATGACAGAGTTCCAGGGACAGTGGATTGACCGCAAAGGCAACAATATCCGTCCTCACGTCAGCGTGGTGATGAACCTCACCAAGCCCACCGCCGACCGACCAGCCCTGCTCACCCTGGGCGAAGTCGAGACGTTCCTGCATGAGTTCGGACACTCCCTGCATGGCATGTTTGCCAACACACGCTTCGAAAGCCTCTCCGGAACCAATGTATGGTGGGACTTTGTCGAACTGCCATCACAATTCATGGAGAACTTCGCCATCGAACGCGATTTCCTGCGAACCTTCGCCTTCCACTACGAAACAGGCGAACCCCTGCCCGACGAACTCATCGACCGCATCCTCAGCAGCCGCAACTTCATGGTCGCGACAGCCTGCCTGCGGCAAGTGTCGTTCGGGTTGCTCGACATGGCCTATTATACAAAAAAGGAACCTTTCACCGACAACGTGCAGACCTTCGAGAAAGAGGCCTGGAAGCCTGCCATCATCACCCCCCAGCTGCCCGACACCTGCATGACCGTTCAGTTCTCCCACATCATGGCGGGAGGATATGCCGCCGGTTATTACAGCTATAAATGGGCTGAGGTGCTCGATGCTGACGCCTTCGCCGTGTTCAAGCATGAAGGCATCTTCAATCCCGCTACGGCACAACGTTTCCGCGACTGCATCCTCTCGCGAGGCGGAACCGAACACCCTATGACTCTATACAAACGTTTTAAAGGCGCCGAACCTACCATCGACGCTCTCCTCGAACGAAATGGCATCAAACGATAAGCAACAGAAACTCGACCTGCGCTACCTACGCATGGCCCGCATTTGGGCTGAGAACTCCTACTGTCAGCGTCGACAGGTGGGAGCCCTCGTCGTGAAAGAGAAAATGATTATCAGCGACGGTTACAACGGTACGCCGAGCGGCTTCGAGAACATCTGCGAAGACGAAAGCGGACTCACAAAGTCCTATGTGCTCCATGCCGAGGCCAACGCCATCACGAAACTGGCACGGTCGTCGAACAACAGCGACGGTTCGACGCTCTACGTCACGGCATCGCCCTGCATAGAATGTGCGAAGCTGATCATTCAGAGCGGCATTCGGCGCGTCGTCTATGGTGAGAAATACCGACTCACCGACGGCATCGAACTGCTGCGCCGGGCAGGAATAGAAGTTGAATTCTTAGAAGTTCCCAAACCCTAAAACCCATGCATAAAACCCACTTCAAACATGAACAGAAACCGATATATCCCCCTACTGATGGCCATCTGCGTCGTCATCGGCGTACTGATTGGCACATTCTATGCCAATCATTTCTCAGGCAACCGGCTGAACATCATCAATTCGGGCAGCAACCGACTGACCAATCTGCTCCACATCATCGACGACCAATACGTCGATAAAGTAGACATCGACTCACTTGTTGAGAAGGCCATCCCGCAAATTCTTTCCGAACTCGACCCACACTCCGTCTATATGAGTGCCGCCGAAGTGGAAATCAACAACGACGACCTTAAAGGTTCTTTCTCGGGCATCGGCATCGAGTTCACCATCCGATTAGACACTATCCATGTTCAAAATGTGATTGCCAACGGCCCCTCCGAACGGGCAGGACTTCTGGCTGGCGACAAAATTGTGACTGTCGACGGCAAACCCTTCACCGGCGACAGTATCGACAATGCCAAGGCCATGCGCACACTCAAGGGAGCCGAAGGAACGAAAGTGACAATCGGTGTCAAGCGCTACGGACACGACAACCCCATCGAATACACCATCACTCGAGGCGAAATTCCCATTAAGAGCATCGCGGCAGCCTACATGATGAACGACCACACAGGCTACATCCGCATCAAGAGTTTCGGCGAGACCACCTACCTCGAAATGATTAATGCACTCGCCGACCTCTCCCTGCATGGAATGAAGGAACTCATCGTTGACATGCGAAGCAATACCGGTGGACTGCTCACCACAGCCGTTCAGATTATCAACGAATTCCTGCCTCGTAACCAACTCATCGTCTACACCGAAGGACGCCGCTCACCCCGACAGGAGTTCCGCAGCGACGGACATGGACACTATGCCGACCTGCCACTCGTGGTGCTCATCGACGACCAGTCGGCATCTGCCACTGAAATCTTTGCCGGTGCCATTCAAGACAACGACCGGGGAACTGTCATCGGACGACGTTCCTTCGGAAAGGGGCTCGTACAGCAACAATTGGAGTTCAACGACAAGAGTCTCATCCGGCTCACCGTTGCCCGCTACTACACACCCTCAGGCCGTTGCATACAGAAGCCTTACACCGCCGGAACCAACGATGACTATGCCCTCGACATCATGACACGCTATGAACACGGCGAATTCTTCTCACAGGACAGCATCAAGCACGAAGGACCTGCCTACCACACCCGCAACGGGCGAACCGTATATGGCGGAGGAGGCATCACCCCCGACATCTTCGTTCCTGAAGACACCACCGACATCACACCCTATTATCAGCAGGCTGTCATGAGCGGACTCATCTATCAGTATGCCTATGCCTACACCGACGACAACCGACAGACGCTCACTCCCATGACTGACTATCATGAACTCGTCGCCTACCTCCAACGGCAACACATCGTCGACAAATTCGCAACCTATGCCGACCAGCATGACCTGAAACGGCGCAACATACAGATACAGAAGTCACAGAAAATCCTCCAACGCTTCCTCTTCAGCCGCATCGTCTACAACATGCTCAACGAAGAAGCATGGACACGATACGTCAACGAAGATGACCCCGTCATCCGGCAGGCTATCAATCTTATCGACAAGGGCGAGGCTTTCCCCAAGAACGAAGAGGAAACTGACAGTAAGGAATAAAAAGAAAGAATGAACACAGAGAAGGCATCCCTCCGGCAGGAGATACGTCGGTGTAAGCAGGCCTACACGCCAGCGCAGCTGCGTGAGATGTCGCATCCCATCATAGAGCGGCTCCTCTCCCACCCTGCCGTCAGCAAGGCCCACACCATTGCCTTCTACCACTCCCTGCCCGACGAAGTCTATACCCACGATGCCATCGAACGGCTGAGGACCGCGGGGAAACAAATCCTGCTTCCCAGGGTGACTGGTGAAGGCACGATGACCTTTCTGCCCTACGATGGCACATTAGAAAAGGGGGCTTTCGGCATCATGGAAGGAACACCGACTGCCACGACAACCCTGTGCACAGCCGAAGTCTTCGTTGTTCCCGGCATCGCATTCGACCGAGAAGGACATCGTCTCGGACGCGGAGGCGGTTACTACGACCGCTTCTTTCAATCCATTTCCCATCACCCAGCCCCCGTCACCATAGGCCTTTGCTTCCCCTTCCAACTCTTCGACACAATACCCCATGAGGATTACGACTTGAAAGTAGACCAAGTCATCACATCATCGAATTTTGCCCTCGCTAATTAGGATTTCAAGGACATTTTCGCCCCATAACAGAAAAAAGAGGAGGAAAGTTTCGTTAGTTTCCTTTTTTTTCTTTTACTTTGCATAATGAATGCGCGTGTGCGCATAAAATAATGTAAATGAAACGAACGCTAAAGTGCCTTTGTGTTGCGGTGCTGACACCTTTATTATTGGTGTTGGCTTTGGCAGTTTTGTTTTATTTTCCCCCTTTCCAGCGATGGGCCGTCGGAGCAGTGACGGATATCGCCTCCGAGCAGACGGGCATGAACGTCAGCATCGGCAACGTTCGTCTGAAGTTTCCTCTTGATCTTTCCCTTGGCGATGTGCTCGTCACGCAACCTCCCGACACCTTGCTCGATGTCAAAAGTGCAACGGTGGACATCGGTCTGCTTCCTCTCTTCCAAGGCAGAGTGGCCATCAACGGACTGGAGTTGGCCGACGGAAAGCTGAACACACTGAACCTCATTGAGTCGACAGAGGTGAAAGGGCGCGTGGGACGGCTCTCGGTAAAGGGTCACGGCATCGACCTGCGGCGCCATGCTGTCAGTTTGGGTGAAGTGGCCCTATACGACAGTGATTTATCTGTAAGGTTATTGGAAACAAAGGAGGACACGACATCAACGACAACTCCATGGACCATCGACGTAGAGCAGCTGGCCGTCAACACTTCGAAGGTGAACCTTACCATGAACAACGACTCACTAAAGCTGGGCTTCGAACTGAGCCAAGCATCGGCCACAAACGCACGCCTTGACCTTGCCAAAGGAACCTATTCCTTAGGAACACTCGACTGGAAAGGGGCCGTCGACTCTGCACCCTGGTCGTCACCAATAGCCCTGAGAGCCTCCGACATTCATTTTGAAGGCAGTCGCCTCACTACGGGCGACCTTTCTTTAAAAGCTGCCGAGTCGGTACTGTCGGCACGGCTTGATGTCGACTTCAATACTTTCTCAAGTCAACCCGGCAATGGGTTGAATATGCAGATTCATGCCCTGCTGAACAAGAACGACATCACTCGACTGGCTCCGCAGTTGCCGACGGCAATGATGAACGAGTGGCCCGACGAACCGCTGGAGTTGACGGCAGATGTCAGCGGCGACATGACCGCCCTCACTGTAGACAAGCTGACGGCAACACTGCCCTCTGCCTTCACGCTGACCGCCGAGGGCAGCATCGGCAACATCGATGATTTCAGCCATCTCAATGCCGACCTCACCTTTGCGGCGACCACCCGCGACCTGCGCTTTGCAACGGCAGCCCTCGACAGAGAGACGCGGCGGATGGTGCGCATCCCCAAGGACATGAAGGCTGACGGCACTCTGAAAGCCACAGATGGAAACTATCTGGCCGACCTGAAGACCCTTGTCGGCAGAGGCAATGTCAGTCTGAAGGGCCGTTACAACTCCGAAAGCGAGAACTACTCGGTGAATGTCGACGCAAGGAGACTGCCCTTGCAACAATTCCTTCCGACACTGGGTCTGTCGCCGCTGACCGCCACCATCGAAGCCCGCGGACGAGGCTTCGACCTGCTGTCACCATCAGCCATGCTCACCGCCAAAGCCGACATCGGAAGCCTCAGCTACGACCAGCTGCGACTCGACTGCACGCAATTAGTGGCTTCACTGAAAAACGGTAAGATGACAGGCCATCTCAATGGTGACAACGACCAACTCAGAGGAAACATCGACCTGCAAGCCCTCACCCATCGCCAAGGACTCGAAGCAACCGTTTCGTGCGACCTCGACCATCTCGACCTTCATGCCCTGCAGCTGGCCGACACCACCTTTATGCTTGCCTTGTGCGGACATGTCGACGTGACGACCGACCTGAAAGACTCCCATCGTGTGCAAGGACTGGTGAGCGACATCGGACTCGAAGGAACCGACTATCAGTATCACCCCACCGACCTTGTGTTCACCTTGTTGTCGGAAAAAGATACCACAGGCATCGTCGTCGACACCGGTGACCTCCACCTCGATGCTCGCTCCGGAAGCGGCTATCAGAAATTACTGACACAGGCCGACAGCCTCATCAACGAGGGCACACGGCAGTGGCAGGCACGACGCATCGACCAGACGAGACTGCGCGAACGGCTTCCCGATGCCCACATACGTCTATCGGCTGGACAGGACAACATCCTCTACCAGTTTCTATCCACCAACATGGACTACCATTATGAGGACATACAGGCTGACCTGCGCTCGTCCCACGTCAACGGACTCGATGGATATATGAAAGTCCATTCGCTGTTGGCGGCCGGCGTTCAGCTCGATGCCATCGACTTCCGCGTGCAGTCCGAACGCGACTCCACCTCCTACCATATTAATATAAAGAACAACAAGAACAACCCGCAATATGTCTTTAATGCCTTCGTCGACGGTTTCCTCACCGAAAACGGATCGCAGATTGCCACCAAGCTTTACGACGAACGGGGAGACCTCGGCATCGACGTGGGTCTGGCGGCAACGCTCGAAGAAGAAGGTGTCCGCTTCTCACTGACCGACCGGAAGCCCATCCTCGGCTTCGTCAGCTTCACGGCCAATGACAATAACTACGTCTACGTCGGTGACGACAGCCGTGTGTCGGCCGACCTCGTGCTCAAAGCCGACGACGGCACCGGCATCCAGGTCTACACCAACGATGATGATGAAACAGTACTGCAAGACATCACCGTCGCACTGAACCGCTTCGACCTGGCGCGCATTCTCAGCGTCGTTCCGTATACGCCCGACATCTCTGGACTGATGAACGGTGACTTCCATGTCATACAGACAGCCGACGAGCTCTCCGTTTCATCCAACCTCGCCATAGAGTCGATGGCGTATGCCGACAGCCCCATCGGCAATGTGTCGAGCGAGTTTGTCTATATCCCCAAGAATGACGGTTCACACTTCGTCGACGGCCTACTGATGATGGACAACGAAGAAGTAGCTACGCTGAGCGGTTCCTACAGCGAGGCAGGCGAATTCGATGCCACGCTCGGACTCGTCAAGCTGCCGCTGAGCCTCGTCAATGGTTTCATTCCCGACCGCATCGTCGGACTACGGGGATCGGCAGAGGGAGACCTGTCGTTGCGAGGAACCCTCAGCCGTCCGCTCGTTGATGGCGAAGTGATGCTGACATCGTCAGCCCTCTACAGCGAACCCTATGGCGTAACCCTCCGCTTTGCCGATGACCCCGTGCGTATAGAAAAGAGCAACTTGGTATTCGAGAACTTCGAACTCTTTGCCAACAACGACAGTCCGCTCAACGTTGTGGGACACTACGACTTCTCCGACTTCGACCACATGTCGATGGACATCCGGATGCGTGCCCAGAATTTCCTCCTCATCGACGCCAAGGAGAACCCACGCTCAGAAGCCTTCGGCAAAGCCTACGTCAATTTCTTCGGAACGATGAATGGCCCCGTCGAACGGCTGACAATGCGCGGACAGCTCGACGTGTTGGGTACGACCAACCTGTCCTACATCCTCCGCGACTCGGAACTGGCCAACGACACCCAGCTCGACGAACTGGTGAAGTTTGTCAACTTCGAGGACACCACGACCATCGTCACCATAGAACGACCACCACTGACAGGCTTCACCATGGACCTCAATGTCAACGTCGACGAAGCTGCCCATGTGTTCTGTGCCTTGAACACCGACAAGTCGAACTACATCGACATCTATGGAGGTGGAAACCTGCGGCTGCGCTATCTGCCGACTGACGACCTCGCCTTGACGGGCCGCTATACCTTAGAGTCAGGAAAAATGAAGTACTCCCTGCCCGTCATACCGCTGAAGACTTTCAACATAGCCCAAGGCAGCTACATCGAGTTCACCGGCGATCCGATGAACCCCACCCTCAGCATACAGGCCACGGAGAATGTGAAGGCCACCGTAGGCGAAGGCGAGGGAACGGGAAGACCCGTCGACTTCACCTGCGGCGTGAAGCTGTCGCAGACGCTCAACAACCTCGGGCTGTCCTTCATCATCGATGCCCCCAGCGACAACACCGTTCGCGACGAACTCAACACGATGAGTGCCGAAGAACGCGGAAAGATTGCCATCACCATGCTTGCTTCGGGAATGTATCTGACCGACGGCAACACCGGGAACTTCACCATGAACTCAGCATTGAGCTCCTTCCTGCAGTCTGAAATCAACAACATCGCAGGCTCTGCCATGCGCTCCATAGGACTCGACCTCAGCATGGGCATCGACAATGCCACCACGGCATCCGGTCAGATGCACACCGACTATAACTTCCAGTTCGCCAAACGGTTATGGAACAACCGACTTAGCTTCATTGTAGGAGGAAAAGTGTCAACCGGCTCGGATGCCGACCAACGCGACGACTCCTTCTTCGACAACGTAGAACTGCAGTACCGCCTCAACCAGAACGCAAGCAAATACCTCCGCGTATTCTATGAAAACAACTCCTACGACTGGCTCGAGGGAGTCATCGGACAATATGGTGCCGGCTTCCTGTGGAAACGAAAGCTGCAACACTTCCGCGACATCTTCAGGTTTAAGAACACCACGCCCAACGCCCCCATAGCTCCCGCTGACTCAACAAAGAAAGAAAGGAGAATGACAGAATGAACATACGCCGCAGCCTTTTTTACCTTTCCACACTTTTACCTTTATACCTCCTGACGGCCTGTTCAACAACCAGTGCCATCGAGGACGGTGAACAACTCTTCACGGGTCTCAAGCCCATACCCTTCACCGTCGACTCCCTCTGCGAACATGCCGTCAAGACACAGGAGGAAATGGAATATGTGCTGGCATCAGCACCCAACGGAGCACTCTTCGGCAGCAGCTACTATCGCAGCCCACTCAACCCAAAGCTGTGGATATGGAACGCCTTCTCGCAAAAAGAGAGTCCTTTTGCCAAGTGGATGACCAGCACCTTTGCCACCGCCCCGAAACTGCTCAGTCAGGTCAACCCTCGCCTGCGGGCTTCCGTGGCTGAGTCGCAATTGAAGAAATATGGATACTTTAATGCCCACGTCGACTACGACATCGAAGAAGAACACAACCCGAAAAAAGCAAAAATAGCCTATCGCGTCGACATGGGCCACCTGTGGACCCTCGACTCCATCGCCTATGCAGGCTTTTCCGGCAAGACCGACAGCCTGCTCAGGGCACACCAGAACGAAACACTGCTCCACCCGGGCGATGCCTTCAGCGTGAGCACACTCGACGGCGAACGCGAACGGCTGTCGACCCTGTTTCGCAACAACGGCTTTTATTACTATGAAGCAGGAAACGCATCCTATTTGGCCGACACCATCAACACACCCGGGCGTGCCAACCTCAGACTGCAACTGGCCGACAGCCTCAATCAGAACAGCCTGCGACAGTTCTATATCGGACGTGTCGGGGTAAACCTCCGGCAAACCATCATGCAGCCCCTCACCGACACCCTCACCCTCGGACTGCGACAACGCAACCCCAAAGCCTCCGGCCTCAAACCTCAAGACTCAAGCCTCAAACGACCCCGTCGCTTGCCTGGCATGATTTCCATCCGCTTCAACGGCAGCAAGCCCCGACTGCGACCCAACGTCATCCTGCGCGGCATCAAGTTGCGACCCGGACAGCTATACAGTGCCGACAATGAAGTGCAGACCATGCAGAACCTCCAGGCAATGGGGCTCTTCAGCTATACCTCCCTGCAATTCCTTCCGTCGGAAAACGGTGACACACTCAACCTGAACCTCGACTGCGTCTTCGACAAACCTTATAACTTCTACGTCGAGACAAACGCTAAGGGAAAGACGACAGGACGCATCGGACCGGAACTGGTCATCGGTCTCGGAAAACGTAACGCCTTCCATGGCGGCGAAACCCTTGACATCAACTTCCACGGCTCCTACGAGTGGGACACGCACAGCAGCAGCGGACAGCGAACCGCCATCGACACCTACGAGTTCGGCGGCGATGTCTCCGTCGAACTGCCCAGGCTGTGGCTGCCATGGCAAGTCAGACGCCGTTGGCCGACACCGCCCACCACACTCATCAAGGGTTCTGCCAACATCATCAACCGTGCAGGCTATTTCCGTATGCACACGGCAGGCGGCGAACTCACCTACCGGTTCCACCTCACCCCGTCACGACGCCACGAGTTCAGTCCGCTCATCGTTGAATACCAAAAACTGAACTCCACGACCGAGAAGTTCGATGCCATCATCCAGCGCAACTCCTTCACCCTGGTTTCCATGCGAGACCAGTTCATACCGAAAATGCGCTATACATACACCTACACCAATGCAGGCAGCAGGCGCGGACCGCTACTGTGGGAGACCACCTTCACCGAAGCCGGCAACCTGCTGTCACTCGGATATGTTGCGGCTGGGAAAAACTGGAACCAGAAAGGAAAACAACTCTTCCGCAACCCCTATGCACAATACATAAAGCTCAACACCGACATCACCAAAACCTGGCTCACGGGGCTTCACAGCAGCCTCGTCGCCCATGTGGCAGCAGGAGCCATCTGGTACTACGGCAATGCCGAGGGAGCCCCCTACAGCGAACAGTTCTGGGTGGGCGGAGCCAACAGCATCAGGGCCTTCTCCGTACGAAGCATCGGACCGGGACGCTATAAGCCCACCGAACGCGAGCTGTCCTATCTGTTGCAAGTCGGAGACATCAAGTTCCAAGCCAACCTCGAATACCGCTTCCTCCTCGCAGGCTCGCTCCACGGAGCTGCCTTCCTCGATGCCGGCAACGTGTGGAGCCTACACGGACAGGACTTCATGCAGGGGGCCGACACTTTCAAGCCCAAAGAGTTTCTCAACGACCTCGCACTCGGCACGGGCATCGGCCTGCGTTACGACCTGGACTACTTTGTCGTGCGCGTCGACTGGGGTATCGGACTACACCTGCCCTACGACACAGGGCGCTCCGGCTACTACAACCCACGCAACTTCGGAAGCTCACAGAGCATACACCTCGCCATCGGATACCCATTCTGAAAAAGATGAAAAAGTGAAAAAGGTGAAAAGAGAAAAAACAGTCATGGCGTCGCTCCGTCGTTGGTCCGTCCTGGCACTTCTCCTGCTGACCATCGATAACACATCGGCACAACACTCCGACAGGGAAGAAGTGTTTACGCTGGTAGAACTCAACTGCGAGAACCTCTTCGACTGCCGACACGATTCACTCAAGGACGACTATGAATTCCTTCCCGAGAGTGCCCGCCATTGGACATACAAACGCTATTGGCGACACCTCAACCGTACCGCACAAACCATCCTCGCTTGTGCCGGCAACAACAGCCTGCCCGACCTTGTTGCACTCACCGAGGTCGAAAACGACAGCGTACTCATCGACCTGACACGACGCTCACTGCTGCGCAATGCCCATTACGAATATGTCATGACCGACGCTCCCGATCAACGAGGCATCGACGTGGCACTGCTCTATTCACCCTTCCGCTTTCGCCTGCTACACAGCGACACCCTCCGCATCACTCCCCCATCCGACATGCGGCCCACACGCGACATCCTTCATGTCGAAGGACGCATCAGCAGCGGCGACACCCTCCATGTCTTCGTTGTCCATGCCCCAAGCCGCTCACAGGGCGAACGCGCCACAAGGCCCTACCGGAGACTCGTCGCCGACAGGCTGCTGTCTGCCGTCGACACCGTCCGACAGCGACAGCCACAAGCAAAAATCATCGTCACAGGTGACTTCAACGACTATGCCGGAGAAGAAAACCTCCTGCGCTATGCCGAAGGTGGACTCACCGATGTATCAGCCAACGCCACGGGAACACACGGAGCACGCGGCACCTACCGCTATCAGGGACGCTGGGGAAGCCTCGACCACATCCTTCTCTCACCGTCGCTGACGACCCATTCCTACAACTGCTACATCTTCGACGCACCCTTCCTGCTCACAAAAGACAAAAAATACGGAGGCGTACAGCCCCGCCGCAACTACCTCGGGCCTCGCTTCCTCAATGGATTCAGCGACCACCTCCCGCTCGTGCTCGAACTCTGGGGGACTAAACCATCCCCCAAGAACAAAATAGAAAAGGCAAGAAAAGAAACAAGATAAGGAATAAAGGAATTATGACGATAAACATTATAGCTGCCGTGGCACGCAACAGGGCCATCGGCATTGACAACAAACTGATTTATTGGTTGCCGAACGACATGAAGCGGTTCAGACTGCTCACCACCGGCCACACCATCATCATGGGACGACGCACCTATGAGTCGTTGCCCAATGGGGCACTGCCCAACCGTAGGAACATCGTGCTCAGCCGCTCAACGACGGAGCTGCCCGGATGCGACTGCTATCGCTCGCTCGAAGAAGCGCTGCAACACTGCGACCCCGACGAAGAGGTCTATGTCATCGGCGGTGCCAGAGTCTACAGACACGCCCTGCCCCTCGCCGACCGCCTCTGCCTGACCGAGGTCGACGACACGCCCCTGCAGGCCGACACCTTCTTTCCACCTTACGACGACTGGACACTGAAAGAAAGGGAAGAACATCCTGCCGACGACAGACATGCCTTCCCCTATGCCTTCGTCACCTACGAGAGGAGGGGATAGTCTTTTAATAATTAAACCCTCGGCCGTTCCAAACATAGACTATGGTTCGGCGCCGTTTGCCGTCGTGGATGGTAGCCTTGATGTCCGTCCCTTCTCTGGGCAGCTCATAGGTGATGAGACTGTTGGCATCGGGGCGTTCGGCACCGAGATCACGGTTGTCGACCAACTCCAGCGAGTGGTCCCTGACGTCGAAGACGTATAAGGAAAGCCCTGCGTACTGCCCGTCGACGACTTTACCGTTTTCGTAATAATTTGTCGCCACACCGATCATCTTGCCTCGGCCGTCATTGCAGTCCCACAGGCGGTATTCGGTCGTACAGGACGATACGCCGTCCACCGACTTCCACTGCTGCTCATGGCGCACATATCCGTTGGCACTGTCGTCGGTGAACTGTCCCTCATAGGGTTGACGGCGACGGTACTTCCGCCACTCGCCGCCGATGAAGCCCATCAGCTCGCCACTATAGTCCTTTCGCGAAATCATGGTGATAAAGTCAGAAACGGAGGGATTGTCAACATTCAGCTCATCCAACGTCTTACGCAGAAAGACCACGATGTCATAGCACGCATCAGGCACGGGCCTACACTCTGAGCCCGTACTAATCGTTCCACCTTCAAACTGACAGCGGAACGACCACGAGGGAGGACCGCCCAACAACGGGGGAGCGTCCTTGAAATGAGGTGCTTCGGGATAGTAGCTCATACACTGATAGACCTTACGTCGCTCTGCCAGCGTGCGCACTTCTTCCGCCACACTTGCGTCCACCTCAAAGCCGTTGAGCAGCCAGCAGGACATCTCTTTGTCATAGTTCAACTCATATTCAACAGGATCGGGACGCGACGAACCAAACTCTCTGTAAGCGAAGCTCACCAACCTACCCTCGGGCATGGTACGTTGCATGGCTTCACGATAGTGCTGCAGCTGCCGTTCGCAGAAGTCCGTCAGCGTACTCCAGCGGGGCTGGAGGTCGCGAAGAATCATATCCGCCCAGGCATAATACTCAGGAAGTTTCTCTGCATCGCAGTTCTGTTTCAGCAGCTTTTTCCTCATCTTCTCATCGGGCACGCACTGATGCGACATGATCCACTCAGCCGCGCGGATGACCTTCCGGGCCATGACAGTATCCATCGTATATTGGGCTTCGCCATGGTAGAGGATGCCGTTGCAATAATCACTGGCTACATGGTCGAACAACAAGAACAATGGAACAGAATCCATGACGGCATCGCCCACCTCCATTGTCTTAATAACAGTACGCATCATGGCCTCGCGTTCCTTCTTGTCACCGGCAGAAACCTGCACTGGCGACAGAAACATCATGGCTAAAATCGTTATAGACAGTATTTTCCTCATAGTGGTTATTTTTCGGCAAAGATAACAATTATCAGCAACATAAGCAAGAAAAAAGGGAAGAAAGTTGAATTCAATGATACTTGGCATAGTAGGCGACCTGCGTGTTGACCCTAAGCGTCTTTTCACAGCCGATGACAAAAAGGAACTACTATCTAAACTCACTCCCAATGAGCAAGGACTGTATGAATGTGACGGTTGCCATCAACACTTTGATGTCGACGAACTGACCGTAGACCACAAAAGAGCTTGGAGCATCGGCGGGCGCACGGAGCTCTCAAACGCCCAACTACTGTGCAGGGCTTGTAACAGTAGAAAAGGAAACAGATAACAAAAAAAGATGCAGGGTCTACAAATAGTCCTGCATCTTTTGTTGAATAGGACAGTAGCATCGAGACAGGGGATGCTGTGGTTTCAATGGGAAGAAAAAGAAAACTGTTTTTGAGACCAAAGGCTGGTCACGATGAGACCAAAGGCTGGTCACAATGAGACCAAAGGCTGGTCACGATGAGACCAAAGGCTGGTCACGACGTGACCAAAAATGGGTCTCATTTTTGGTCACGCGAAACGATTTAATAAAGTCTTCTTAATGGTCTAAGTCGTAGGTAGTTACGTAGTTGTCGAATTCGAGCCCTTCGGTGTAGCCTCTGCGACGGAAAAGGTTGAGGATGTAGTCCTGTTGCTGGGGCGAAAGCATTCTTCGGCCGAGTCTGTAGCGTGAGTAGGTGCCGTTGCCGCCGAGGTATTTCACCATGCCATCGCGCAGGGGTTTGGCATCCTTGCGTTTCACGTCTTCGAAGAGTTTGCTGAATCCCCATGCCATCCGCTGGGTCTCTGCCTTGCGATAATAGGTGCATCGGCTGAGTTTAAGTACTGACGGCAGCACGGTCGTTGCCACTCGCAGGTTGTCACTGGCCTGCTGTCCTACTATCCACCGCAGGCATTCTCCATGCCGCGGACAGTCGCTGTTGAAGCACATCACATAGCCTGGCGGCACCATTTTTTTGTCGATTACAATGTTTTCCATGTTATTTGTTGTTGATTTTGATTTTAGACGATGCAAAGATACAACTTTTTTCTGACATATTCTCTGTTGGTAGGTTAAAAAGTGTATTCGATGGTCTGGGCAACAAAAAGACGCCTACGGGTTGTAGGCGTCTTTGTTATAGTAGTTCATGATGTCGTCCATCATCTGTTTGGCATGGACGGCGGGAGAGTCGGGGTCGAGGGCGATGGCCTCAAGGTAGGCGTTCATGGCGGCGGGATAGTCACCGCGCCGTCGGAGGTCGTTGCCCAGCTGGTAGTAGTAGGAGGCGGTTTTTCTCATTTCTCATTCCTCATTTCTCATTCCTCATTTCTCATTCCTCATTTTATACGCCTGCAGCGTGTTCTGCATGAGGGAGCAGATGGTCATGGGTCCTACCCCACCCGGCACGGGCGTGATATAGGAACAGAGGGGGGCGACCTCGTCGAACTTCACGTCGCCATTGAGCCGGAAGCCGCTCTTACGGGTGGCATCGGGGACGCGCGTGGTACCGACATCGATGACGACGGCTCCAGGCTTGACCATGTCTGCTGTCACGAAGTCGGGTCGGCCGATGGCAGCGATGAGGATGTCCGCCTGTCGGCATTCTTCCTTGAGGTTCTGCGAATGGGAATGGCAGACGGTGACGGTGGCGTCGCCATACTGTTTCTGCATCATCAGCTGTGCCATGGGTTTGCCTACGATGTTTGAGCGTCCGAGTATGACGCACTTCTTGCCGGATGTCTCGATGCCGTAGCGTCTGAGCAGGGTCATGATGCCGAGGGGCGTTGCCGACACGAAGCAGGGCAGCCCGATGGCCATACGTCCGACGTTGACGGGATGGAAGCCGTCGACATCCTTGCTGGGGTCGATGGCTTCGGTAATCTTTTGTTCGTCGATATGGCGGGGCAGTGGCAGCTGGACGATGAGACCGTCGACGGCGGGGTCGCCGTTGAGTCTTGCCACGCTGTCGAGGAGCTCGGCCTGGGTGACATCGTCCTCGTAGCGCAGGAGGGTGGACTCGAAGCCGCAGGCCTGGCATGCCAGCACTTTGTTCTTCACGTAGGTCTCGCTGCCGCCGTCGTGTCCGACGAGGACAGCGGCCAGATGGGGTCGCTTGCCTCCGCGGGCCACAATCTGTTCCACTTCACTCCGTATCTCGGCCTTGATGGCTGCCGAGGTAGCCTTTCCGTCAATGAGGCCCACCCCCAGCCCCTCCCCAAGGGAGGGGTGCTTAGTTTGCTTTTTCTGTCGTTCTACCATTCATCTATTATTTAGATACACCTTAATGACTCATTGTTTTATTTCTTTCGATATCGCCTCTAAGACAAAATCAAGGTTACACAATACCTCTTCGTTTGTAAACCTTAGTACTTTAAAACCAGACTTTGACAGTTCTTCTGCACGTTGGGCATCTTTTTCCGGTTGTTCTCCTTCAAGATGATAACCGCCATCTATCTCAATTATCAACTGCTTTGAAAGGCAGACGAAATCGGGTATATAATCCAAAATGACATGCTGTCTGCGGAAATGAACCCCTAACTGACCTCCCTTCAGATAGGTCCATAATACACGCTCAGCCTCTGTCGGATTCTTTCTGTTTTCAACCGCATAAGTCTCCAACAAGGTATAATTAACAGAAGATGTTTGGTATTTATGCCTCATGCCAGTTACCTTCGGACTATCTTAATGCCCCTCCCTTGGGGAGGCGGAAGGGGTGGGCTTTCCCCATGCCGCTGACCATCTTCATCATCTTGCGGGTCTGGTCGAACTGCTTCAAGAGGCGGTTGACATCCTGGATGGTGGTGCCTGAGCCCTTGGCGATGCGCAGCTTACGGCTTTGGTTGAGGATGTCGGGGTTCTGACGCTCCTTCGGAGTCATACTCTGGATGATGGCCTCGATGCCCTTGAAAGCATTGTCGTCGATGTCGAGGTCCTTGATCTGCTTGCCTACGCCCGGTATCATCGAGGCGAGTTCCTTCAGGTTACCCATCTTCTTGATCTGCTGGATCTGCCCGAGGAAGTCGTCGAAGTCGAACTTATCCTTGGCAATCTTCTTCTGCAGTCGGCGCGCCTCCTCCTCGTCGAACTGTGCCTGTGCACGTTCTACGAGCGATACCACGTCGCCCATGCCAAGGATGCGGTCGGCCATTCGTGAGGGATGGAACACGTCGATGGCTTCCATCTTCTCGCCCGTACCGATGAACTTGATGGGCTTCGTCACAACAGTGCGGATGGAGAGGGCTGCACCACCACGGGTGTCGCCGTCGAGCTTGGTCAGCACGACACCGTCGAAGTCCAGCCGGTCGTTGAACTCCTTGGCAGTGTTGACGGCATCCTGACCTGTCATCGAGTCGACCACGAACAGGGTCTCATCGGGGTGGATGGCCTCCTTCAGGGTAGCAATCTCGTTCATCATCTCCTCGTCGACGGCCAGTCGGCCGGCGGTATCGACGATGACGATGTTGTAGTTCTCCTGCTTGGCCTTGCGGATGGCATTGTTGGCAATCTCTACGACATTCTTGTTGTCGGGCTCGCTGTAGACATCCACGCCTACACTCTCGCCGACGACATGCAGCTGCTGGATGGCGGCAGGACGATATACGTCGCAGGCCACGAGCAGCGGACGCTTGTGCTGCTTGGTCTTCAGCATGTTGGCCAGCTTGCCCGAGAAGGTAGTCTTACCGGAACCTTGCAGTCCCGACATGAGGATGATGGCGGGATGGCCCTCGAGGTTCAGCTCGGCGGCCTTGCCTCCCATGAGTTCTGCCAACTCGTCGTGGACCAGCTTCACCATCAGCTGTCCGGGCTTCACGGCAGTGAGCACGTTCATGCCCAACGCCTTCTGCTTCACGGTGTCGGTGAAGGTCTTGGCGACCTTGTAGTTGACGTCGGCATCCAACAACGCGCGACGGACATCCTTCAAGGTTTCCGCAACATTAATCTCGGTAATCTTTCCTTCGCCCTTCAGTATCTTAAACGAGCGTTCAAGTCTCTCACTTAGATTTTCAAACATTTCTTTTTCCTTGTTATTTGTTATTCAGAGTGCAAAGGTACGAAAAATTCGATTAAGTGAGGAAGAATAAATTCATTAATTTTTCCGAACGTGAGAATTTTATCCAATAAGTGAGCGCAAAACAAAGAAAACAGAAACTTGTTCTGAAGATTTTGTCCGCTTAAGGACAAAATCGTTTTTTAGGTTTTGCCGAGCGAGAGTACCTTCGGCGAAGCCAAAGGTACGAAAAATTCGATTAAGTGAGGAAGAATAAATTCATTAATTTTTCCGAACGTGAGAATTTTATCCAATAAGTGAGCGCATAACAAAGAAAACAGAAACTTGTTTATGAATGAAGTTTCGGATGAATCTTGAAACCACGAATTACTCGAATTTCTCGAATTAGCCTTTCTCCATGTATACTAATTCGTAATTATTCAAGATTCTGTTTTAATCTCCAAATAAAAGACGAGAAAAATAGAACATTTTAACAGTTAAGGCTACCCTTTGCCGTTCGGACGTACCTATCCTGTCCTGCTTCACAAGGGATTTGTGAGGCAGGACATATCGACACCGATAT
>JAFSRY010000003.1 GCA_017445845.1 Prevotella sp. | reverse complement strand
AAGGAGTTAAGTAGTTATCGCTTCGCTCGTCCTTTCGGACAGTAGATAAGCCATTACTTCTATCGGCTGCCTTCCACCACACAGTCATTTGGCTTAACTACTTAACTACTGACTACTTATCTACTTCAGAAAGTTGAATTATATAAAGAATTTTAATTTATCAGCCAGAGCGTGATATTATTCGGGTTTTTTGTGTAATTTTGCAGGCACTATTGCCTGACGGTACCGTCGCGCGCGTACATTTATTTATTATATTGTCCGCCAGAGCCGGAGAAGGGATAGCATGACCGTAAATGTTTAGAATAAAGAAACTCGACATCTTTGTAACCCGCCAGTTTCTGCTGCTGTTCGTGGGTACGTTCTTCATCTGCCAGTTTGTGCTGATGATGCAGTTTCTGTGGAAACTGGTTGACGACCTCATCGGCAAAGGCATCGCGATGGACATTCTGGCGCAGTTCTTCTGGTATATGGGTCTGAACCTGATGCCGCAGGCCTTTCCGTTGGCCATCCTGCTGTCGTCGCTCATCACCTTCGGCAATCTCAGCGAGAGCTCGGAACTGACGGCGATGAAGGCTGCCGGCATCTCACTGATGCAGGTGTTCCGTCCGCTCATCATCGTATGCGCCTTCATTGGCATCGGCTCGTTTTATTTCCAGAACCATGTGGGACCGAAAGCTACGATGAAGATGGCGCAGCTGCTGGTGTCGATGCGCCAGAAGAGTCCTGAGCTGGAAATCCCCGAAGGCATCTTCTACGACGGCATCCCCAACTGCAACCTCTATGTGGAGAAGAAGGATATGGACACCGGCAAGCTCTACGGTATCATGATCTACCGTATGACGGGTTCGTATGAGGATCAGGCCATCATCCTTGCTGACTCGGGAATGCTGCAGGCGACAGCTGAGAAGAAGCACCTGCTGCTGAGCCTGTGGAGCGGCGAATGGTTTGAGAACATGCGGTCGCAGGAACTCGGCGGTACTGCCAGCGTGCCCTATCGCCGCGAGACATTCACTCAGAAGCAGATCGTACTGAACTACGACGGCGACTTCAATCTGGCTGATGCCGGCGGACTTGCCAACAAAGCCCGCGGAAAAAGCATCGGCAGACTGGCCCACGACCGCGACTCGCTCATCCATGTCTACGACAGCATCGGACGCGGCATCTATAACGATGTGAAGCGCGGCTTCTACTCGATGCCTACAATGTCGAAGGAAGACTCTGCAAAGGCTTTCGCAAAGGCTGAGTCAGAACCCTTCAACCTGGACACCCTGATGGAGCGGATGACACCCGACCGACGACTGCAGGCTGTCAACAACACGCTGAGCCGCGTGAAGACACAGGAGGCCGAGCTGGAATTCAGAAGCCTCATCACCAGTGACGGCGACAAGCAGATACGAGAGCACAGGATAGAAGTCATACAGAAGTTCACCCTGGCACTGACCTGCCTCATCTTCTTCTTCATCGGCGCACCGCTGGGGGCCATCATCCGAAAGGGAGGACTGGGCTTCCCCGTCATCATCTCGGTCATCGTCTTCATCATCTACTATATCCTGAACATGACGCTCGGCTACAGAATGGCACAGAAAGGACTGTGGACCATCGGCTTCGCCCTGAGCCTGGCTCCCTGCGTACTGTTGCCGACGGCAGCCTTCGTCACCTACAAGGCCAACAACGACTCCGGCGTCTTCAACATCGACACCTATCGGGAGATACTGTTCCGCATCCTCGGACTCCGACTGAAGAGAAACGTCGTATCAAAGGAAGTCGTCATCTACGACCCGAACTATGAGGACGACGCCCGACGGCTGCAACAGATCAGCGATGACACGAAGGTATATGCCGATAACCACCACCTGCTGAAGGCACCAAACCCCATCAAGGTGTTCTTCCACTACGAGCCCGACCACGAGATAGAACGTATCAACGACGAGTTGGAAGCCGTCATCGCCGACCTCGAGAACTCACGCGACCGATATGTCATCGGCTATCTGAACGAATATCCGCGCCTCTCGGTGAAGGCCCACACACGTCCCTTCGAACGCCGATGGATGAACATCGTCGCCGCCATCATCGTGCCCGTCGGACTGTTCCTATACCTGCGCATGTGGAGCTTCCGCATCCGACTCGCCAAGGACCTCAGGGACATCCACCAGACCAACGGGAAGATGATTGAGAGAATTAAAGAAAAAGCCCTATGAGTCCTATGATCCCTATGAGCCTCATGGGGCCTATGGGTCTTATGGGCCCCATCAAAAGACTATGAACCAAAAACTCAATACTATCGAAGAAGCGGTGAAGGACTTCAAGGAAGGCCGCTTCGTCATCGTTGTCGACGACGAAGACCGCGAAAACGAAGGCGACCTCATCATTGCCGCCGAAAAAATAACACCCGACGACGTGAACTTCATGCTGAAGAACGCACGAGGGGTACTCTGTGCACCCATCACCCTGAGCCGCTGCGAAGAACTCGACCTGCCCCATCAGGTGACGGACAACACATCGGTGCTGGGAACGCCCTTCACGGTCACCGTCGACAAGCTGGAAGGCTGCACCACTGGTGTCTCGGCCCACGACCGCGCCGCCACCATCCGCGCACTCGCCGACCCCACCTCCACCCCGCAGACCTTCGGACGACCCGGACATATCAACCCCCTCTATGCCCAAGACAACGGTGTGCTGCGCCGAAGCGGTCACACCGAGGCTGCCGTCGACCTCTGCCGCATGGCAGGACTCTATCCCGCCGGCGCACTGATGGAAATCATGAACGAAGACGGCTCGATGGCACGACTGCCCGAACTGATGGTGAAAGCCCGCGAGTGGAACATGAAAATCATCTCTATCAAAGACATGATTGCCTACCGCCTGCAGAAGGAGTCGATCATTGAAGTGGGCGACGAGGTGGACATGCCGACTGCCTACGGACACTTCCGGCTCATCCCCTTCCGCCAACAGTCGAACGGACTGGAACACATGGCACTCGTCAAGGGTGAATGGAAAGACGACGAACCCGTGCTCGTAAGAGTACACTCGTCGTGTGCCACAGGCGATGTACTGGGCAGCCGGCGCTGCGACTGTGGCGAACAGCTGCACAAAGCCCTGCAGATGATTGAAAAGGAAGGAAAGGGAGTCCTCGTCTACATGCAGCAGGAAGGCCGCGGCATCGGACTGATGAACAAGATACGTGCCTACAAGCTGCAAGAGCAAGGCTTCGACACCGTCGATGCCAACGTGCACTTAGGTTTCAAACCCGATGAGCGTGACTATGGCTGCGGTGCACAGATGTTGCGACGCCTCGGCATCCACAAAATGCGGCTCATGACCAACAACCCCACCAAGCGCGTCGGACTTGAAGCATACGGGCTGGAAATCGTCGAGAACGTGCCCATCGAGATTACACCGAACCCCTACGACTATAAATACCTCAAGACCAAACAGGAGAAAATGGGACACACCCTACATCTGAAATAAAAAAAAGGTGGAAAAACTTTTGCAGAATAAATGTTTTTGAGTACTTTTGCAAACCACTTGAGTGAAATACCATAAAGAAAGTATAGAAAAAAAAATGAAGAAACTGTCAGATAGGCTGAACCGCCTGGCCCCCTCGGCCACGCTGGTCATGTCACAGAAGAGTGCCGAGATGAAGGCACAAGGCATTGACGTCATCAACCTCAGTGTCGGCGAACCCGACTTCAACACCCCCGACCATATCAAAGCCGAAGCACATCGAGCCATCGACGAGAACTACTCACGATACTCTCCCGTGCCTGGCTATGCCGACCTGCGAGAGGCCATTGCCGCCAAGCTGAAGAATGAGAACGGCCTGGATTATACACCGCAGGAAATAATGGTCTCGAACGGCGCCAAGCAGGGCGTGTGCAATACCGTCATGGCACTGGTCGACGAAGGCGAGGAAGTCGTCATCCCTGCCCCCTACTGGGTGAGCTATCCTCAGATGGCCAAGCTGGCCGGCGGCGTACCCGTCATCGTGAACGCCGGCTTCGAACAGGACTTCAAGATAACCGCCAGACAACTGGAAGCCGCCATCACACCGAAGACCCGGTTGCTCATCCTCTGCTCGCCCAGCAATCCTACCGGCTCTGTCTATAGCAAGGAGGAACTGAAGGCTCTCGCCGACGTCATCCTCAGCCATGAAGACCTCTATGTGCTGGCCGACGAAATCTATGAACATATCAACTACGTCGGACACCATGAGAGCATCGCCCAGTTCCCAGGCATGAAAGAACGTGCCATCATCGTCAACGGCGTCAGCAAGGCCTATGCCATGACGGGCTGGCGCATCGGATACATCGCAGCACCGGAATGGATTGTAAAAGGATGTAACAAACTACAGGGACAATATACCAGCGGACCCTGCTCGCTGAGCCAGCGCGCCGCTCTCGCCGCCTACACCCTCGACCAACAGTGCGTGGAAGTGATGAGGCAGGCCTTCGAACGCCGACGCGACCTCATCGTCAAACTGGCCAAAGAGATACCCGGACTGGAAGTCAACGTGCCGCAGGGCGCCTTCTACCTCTTCCCGAAGTGCAGCAGCTTCTATGGCAAGCACAGTGATAAGGGTACCACCATCAGCAACAGTACCGACCTCGCCCTCTACCTGCTCGACGAAGCCCATGTGGCCACCGTCGGCGGCGATGCCTTCGGCGACCCGGAATGCTTCCGGATGAGCTACGCCACCAGCGATGAAAACATCATCGAGGCCATGCGACGCATCAAAGAAGCATTGGCAAAACTGCATTAAGAACAGTGGCGAGACAACAGTTCAGCAGCCATCACAGGAGGGTTTACGCAAATATCTCGTTAAAAACTCTTAATATTCGCTACAGTTCTGCATAAAAATGCTTATCTTTGCGTTTGGAAAACAAAAAAGCAGGGCCAAAAACCGGCCTTGAAGTGTCTCGACGCTTAAATCTGATTTTATTTACACACTTATTAATAACCAAAAAAATTAAAACAAAAAAATTATGGCAACAAAAGCAAACAGCCCGAAGAAACAGGGCTTCCAGGGAGTTCAAGCAGCGATTTGGATCATCGTAGCATGTGCTATCGCAGCTGTATGTTTCTACATCTTCGTTCTCGGCGCAAAGTCTAACTTTGCCGGTGGTGACCCCGAAGGTCAGGCTCTGAACGGATTCGGTCTTATCTACAAAGGTGGTGTCGTCGTTCCGGTCATCATCACCCTTCTCTTCACCGTTATCGCTCTGAGCATCGAGCGCGGTCTGGCTCTCCGTACCGCTTTCGGTAAGGGCAAACTCCCCAAATTCGTGACTAACATCAAGGCTGCCCTGAAAGAAGGTGACTTCGCAAAGGCACAGAAGCTCTGCGACGACCAGCGTGGTACTGTTGCCAACGTTGTCGGTGCTTCTCTGAAGGCTTACAAGGAAATGGAAGCTACTCCTGGCATGAAGAAAGCCCAGAAAGTTGCTAAGATCCAGCAGGCTCACGAAGAGGCCACTCAGCTCGAGATGCCTACCCTGCAGATGAACATGCCTATCCTGGCAACCATCGTTACTCTGGGTACCCTGACCGCTCTGTTCGGAACTGTGGTCGGTATGATCCGTTCGTTCGCCGCTCTGGCTGCCGGTGGTGGTGGTGACTCCATCGCTCTGTCACAAGGTATTTCTGAGGCTCTTATCAATACCGCATCTGGTATCTTGACATCTTGGGGTGCTGTTGTTGCTTACAACTACTACACCAACAAGATTGACAAGTTGACATACGCCCTCGACGAGGTTGGTTATTCAATTGCCCAGACTTACGAAGCAAACCACACAGACGAGGCTTAATTTTTGCTAACCCTTTAAAACATTTATCATTATGGGTAAAGTAAAAATTAAGAAACAAGATGTCTGGATTGACATGACGCCGATGTCCGACGTGATGGTGCTCCTCCTGACCTTCTTCATGATGACGGCAACCTTCGTCAGCAACGAACCCGTGAAGGTCATCGCACCACAGTCTATCTCGGAAATCAAGGTGCCAGAGTCAAACGTCCTGAACATCGTTGTCGACAGCATCGGCAATGTGTTCATGAGCATGGACAACAGAAATGAAGCTGTGGAAGCACTGAGAAGCTTCTCCGACAAATTCGGCATCGAACTGACGAAGGAAATGGAGACAGCATTCAGAAACGACCCACAGTGGGGCGTCGCAGTCAATGCGAATGCAGAAAAAGGCAAGTACTCACTTGCACAGTATCTGAAACTGCCCGATGATCAGCGTGCATCCATCATTGTCAGCCAAGGTATCCCTACCGACAGCATCGACAATGGCGACGGAACTAAAACCATGAGTGAGTTCCAGGCATGGGTGAAGAGCGTTCGCGAAACAAACCGTGACATCCGTCTGGCTATCGACGGCGCTTACAACACGCCTTACACTACTATCAAGAAAATCATGTCCGAACTGCAGGATATGAGTGAGAACCGTTATTTCCTGAAAACCCAGTATAAACAAGGAGGGGACGAGTAATGGCAAAACAGAAAGCAAGCAAACAGAAGAAGATGACCACCCGCGTCGACTTCACGCCGATGGTGGATATGATGATGCTTCTTATCACGTTCTTCATGCTCTGTACGACACTGGCAAAGCCTCAGACCTTGGAGCTCACCATGCCGAGCAACGACAAGAACCAGCAGGAAGATACCAAGTCGAAGACAAAGGCTTCCTACACCATCACGGTTTACGTTGGTGCCGACAAGAGCGTTTACTATGTCGCAGGAACGGTAAAGCCCGAAGAGCCTGAATGCCTCCAGGAAACAACATGGGGTGCCGACGGACTCCGCAAAGTCATCATCAACCACCGCACTGAGGACGGAACACAACCCGCCCGCGACGTGATGGCAGCTAAAGCCGCCCTCGACGCTGACAAGGAAGCAAACCCTGAAAAGTACAAGGAAGACTCCGTGTACAATAGCGCACTGGCTAAAATCCGTAAAGGTGAAATCAACGGCAAGAAGATTCAAACCTTGACCGTCCTGATCAAACCCACTGATGCCTCTGCCTATCAGTATCTGGTCAAAGCTCTCGATGAAATGCAGATTTGCAGCATTGGTACTTACATGATTGCCCCGCTTGACGAGCGCGACATCCAACTTCTGGAAGCACGCAACATCAAGTATAAGGCTGCTGAATAAGTCCAGTGTATTGTTGAACAGTTAAAAGAAACAAGACTATGGCAAAAATTGATATTGTATCAAATGAATGGTCAGACATCGTGTTTGCGGACAGAAACCAGGCCTACGGTGCATACCAGCTCCGTCAGGGCACTTCGAAGCGAAACGTGATTTCTATCATTTCAGTCTTGGTGATTGCAATTCTGGTTTACGTCGGAACATTAGCAAAGACCGCTATCGATCAGGCTATCGCCAATCGACTCTCCAGCACCGCCGTGACGGAGATCTCGCAGATTGAAGAGCCGAAGAAAGAAGCTGAGGTAAAGCAGGAAATCAAGATTGAAGAACCCGAACAGGTCGTAGAGAAAGTGAAGTCTTCTATCAAGTTCGACGTCCCTGAAATCAAGGAAGACGATCAGGTGAAGGAAGATGAGCAACTCAAGACCCAGGACGAGCTGATGAACACCAACACCGCCATCGGTGCCTTCGACGTTGAAGGTAACGACGAAGAAAATGGTGAGGTGCTCAAGGCTACTGAAACCATCGCCCAACCCGAGCCTCCGAAGGAAGACGTTCAGAAAGTATTCGACGTCGTGGAAGAAATGCCTTCATTCACCGGTGGTAACGGCGCACTGATGCAATGGCTGAACGAAAACGTGAAGTATCCCGTCGTAGCACAGGAAAACGGCGTCTCCGGTCGTGTCATCGTATCGTTCGTCGTCGAGCGCGACGGATCTATCACCGATGTGCAGGTCGTACGTTCCGTCGACCCCGCCCTCGACAAGGAAGCCGCCCGCGCCGTGAAGTCCATGCCTAAGTGGATTCCTGGTAAGCAGAATGGTCAGGCAGTACGTGTAAAGTACAACGTCCCCGTGCTATTCCGTCTTCAGTAATTTCAGCAAGACACCATTATTTATGAACAAGAACCTATCTTACACTTTTGTAGGATTACTGATAGCAGCCACTCTTGTTGCCTCCTGTGGGAAGGCCAACAAGAGTGGCCGCACTGATACTTATTCGTCAGGCGAAATAAGTTTTGCAGCCGACGAAAGTTTCAGCCCCATCATCGAAGAAGAACGATTCATCTTCGAAGTCACCTACCCCAATGCCCACGTCAACCCCATCTACACCAGCGAGTCGGAGGCAATGAACATGCTGCTCAGCGACAGCATCATGCTTGTCATTACGGCCCGCGACTTCAAAAAGGAAGAATACGAGAACCTAAAGGCACGCCGGCGTGTACCCATCACGCAGAAGCTGGCCTACGACGGTCTCGCCATCATACAGAACAATGCCAACAGAGACTCCTGTATCGGTGTGCCCGACATCAAGCGCATCCTTACAGGCGAAGCTACCAAGTGGAGCGACATCTACGAACATTCGAAACTCGGCGATATCACCCTCGTCTTCGACAATCCACGTTCCAGCGCCGTTCACTTTGCAGAAGACAGCATCCTTGGCGGACAGCCCATCACCAGTAAGAACGTCGTGGCAACAAACAGTTCGCCCGAAGTCATCGACTATGTAGAGAAGACACCCGGTGCTATCGGCATCATCGGCAGCAACTGGCTCAACGACAAGCGCGACACCACCAATGTCACCTTCAAGAAAAACATCCGGACGATGTACGTCAGCCGCTACTCACCTGCAACACTCGACAACAGTTGGCTGCCCTATCAATACTATCTATACAACGACAACTATCCGCTCATCCGCACCGTCTACGCACTCATCAACGACCCGCGAAAGGCATTGCCATGGGGATTTGCCCAGTTCATAGCATCTCCCAAAGGACAGAAGATTATCCTGCAGACAGGACTTCTGCCAATGTTCGGAAATATCACCGTCCGCGATGTGAAGGTCAACTGATGACCCCACATCGCTTCTTTCTTTAAATCGACATTCAGGATCACTTTTTTAACAACACAAACAAGAAAATCATGATAAAAAAACTTATTATCGGTTCTATCGCTGCTACAATCATCCTGCTGATGACGGTATCCTGCTACACCATCACACTGCTCCAGCAACCGCACGAGGCAGTTACCAATTCATCGTTCAAGGGAAAGCTTGTCGTGAAGCGCGACGGTTCCTCGGACAACGGACTCGTTCAGACCGTTCACGGTCTGTTCGGCATCTGCGTCCCTGAGGGTTGGACTGTAGGCGATGACATCGTCATGACTCAGGTGCCACTGCCGGGCACAGATGTTGGTAACGACGAATATAAGCAGACCATCCAACGCCCCATGGTTGCCTTTCCCAAATACGCTGACATGCTCAACCGCGACTATCCGAAGGTGGGATACACCTGGCTTGGTTTCGTCACCGAGGATGAATTCAAGAGTCTTTTCAACACGAAAGAGAAGACCAACGAAGTCGACTCTATCTATGTGGAGTTCACGGTCAACACCAACGACAAAACAGGAACATTCTATCTCGACTATATCGCCGGACAGGTGGAAACAGAGAATACGCCAAACGTCGGTGTCAAGCAGGACGACTGGAACACAAAGGTGGGCACCTTCAAGGCCAACCACATCGGCAACGTCTTCTATGCCGACACTCGTATCACGGTGACCCATCCCGATGGCACCATGGACGGAGATGCCTTCGTCGACCCGGGTTCGGTGGTGGAGTGGAACCTTGAGTATATGCCTGAAGGGTCACGTCCGGGTGGTGTGATGTCCTACAAAGACAAGAAATACGACAAGCTCTTCACCCGTACGCTGGGCTGGAACGGCGGCGATGGTGTCTTCACCGTAGGACTTCCCAACGGCGATGTCTTCTGGACCTTCAACGACAGCTTCTATGGCACCGTCAATTCCAGCGACCGCTCTCGCCACGACTGCTCGTTCCCACGCAACAGCATCATGGTGCAGAAGGCTGGCGAAGACGGGCTGCCTGGTGAACGTTCGAAAGACTTTGTATGGCTGGCCGACTATGTCAACTGGACACGACCCAGCGAAAATACATATATGAACGCGCGTACACACCTGAGACATCCCCAGGGCGAGAAGACCGACGAAGAGATTGCCGCCGGAGAAATCGACCAGGGCAAAGTCTATTGGTCGGGTGACGGACGCATCTATAACGGCAAGCTCGAGATGATATGGTTCGGAACAGAGTCGTCTGAACTGCGCAACCTCGGAACGACGCTCGCCACCTACAGCCTCACCGGCAACATGCCTGTAGGCTACTACCGCAATGCCCTTCCCGACTACCTTCCCCAAGAAGGCAACTATCTCTATCGCGAAAGCGTCAAACACCAGATCAACGACAACGTCGTCTCCTATGGTTCCACACTATGGGAGGATGAAGACGGCCATAACTACCTCTATGCCACCATTGACTACAAGCCCGTCGTAGGACGCACCAAGGGCGAGAGCCTCTATAGCGACTGGGAATACTACGTCAAGGACGAAAGCGGCGACGGCTGGCACTGGCAGGACAACTATCCTACAGAAAAAGAGATGAAAAACTCGTCCATCATGGCCGACGACAAACGTGGCAGTCTGCCCTGGATATTCAAAGAAGGCGACTACTACTATCTTGTCATGCAGGCCCCCTATTTCAGCCGCGAAGTATATATCTATCGCAGCACGTCGCCCGTCGGTCCCTTTACGGACAGCAGACTGCTCATGATACTTCCCGACCACATTGATAAGATTGGCAACCAGAAGTACCACTGGCTCTATATGGTCAACCTGCACCCTGCCCTCTCCAGGGAAGGCGAGCTGGTCTTCACCACCAACACCGACCCCGATGATTTCTGGGATAACTTCAATGCACCCGGTTCTGCCGACTTCTACCGTCCCTATTTCTATCGCGTCTTCAACTGGAAGAGCCTGTATGGTCTGCCCAACACCACCACCGTCAAGAATCCCAAAGCCGAAGGAAGCAAGCCGACGGTAAAAGACAATGCTTACTACACCCTTCAGGGCATCCGCGTCAACGTCACCTATGACGGCCAACGCCCCATGCTGGAGAAAGGCATCTATATCCACAATGGGAAAAAGATATGCATTGAATAAAAAGTTAAAAAAACATAACAAAACAGATGAGGGACTTTCAGAAGTTCCCAGTCTCAAGAATTATTTGTAACTTTGCACCCACTTTCGGCGTAACCGCTGGCAATGGAAGAGTCATTGGCCATGTTGCGTTCGGGCAATCATAAATTCAACAAACAACAGAAAAATGGATTTGATTAAAGTTGCCGAAGAGGCATTTGCTACTGGCAAAAAGTTCCCGGAGTTCCGTGCCGGTGATACCGTTACCGTAGCTTACAAGATTATTGAAGGTTCTAAAGAGCGTATCCAGCTCTACCGTGGTGTCGTCATCAAGATTAACGGTCATGGCGACAAGAAGCGTTTCACCGTTCGCAAGATGTCTGGCACAGTAGGTGTTGAGCGTATCTTCCCCATCGAGTCACCCAACATCGACTCTATCGAGGTGAACAAGCGCGGTAAGGTCCGTCGTGCCAAGCTCTACTATCTCCGCAAGCTCACCGGTAAGGCAGCCCGCATCAAGGAGAAGAGAAATGCCCTCAAGACCGAGGATTAATAAACAATTCCTAAAGCCTTCAGAAACAAGAGGGAGGGAAATGTCGCTGACATTTCCCTCCCTCTTCATTTGCTCCCATCCGGCAGCATCGGCCAGCCCTCGCCTCATCAATCCTTCCAACCTCCCGTCCCCACCATCTTTTAAAAAAATGTAAAGTATCAGGTGTTTTTGCTACTTTTGGAAATAATTAGCTAATTTTGCGGCTGATATGGGCACATTGTATATCGTACCCACACCCGTGGGCAACATGGAGGATATGACGCTGCGCGCCATTCGCATCCTCAAAGAAGCCGACCTCGTACTGGCTGAAGACACCCGTACGTCAGGCATCCTGCTGAAACACTTCGACATTCAGCAGCACATGCTCTCACACCATAAGTTCAATGAACACGGCACATCAGCTGCCGTCATCGAACGGCTGAAGGCAGGCCAGACCATCGCCCTTGTCAGCGATGCAGGCACCCCAGGCATCAGCGACCCTGGTTTCTTCCTTGCCCGTGAAGCCATTGCCGCCGGCATCGACGTCATCACCCTGCCCGGACCCACGGCCTGCATTCCCGCCCTCGTCACCAGCGGACTCCCCTGCGACCGTTTCTGCTTCGAAGGCTTCCTTCCCCAGAAGAAAGGGCGGCAGACCCATCTGACAAGCCTCATCGAAGAAACCCGCACCATGGTATTCTACGAGTCGCCACATCGCCTTCTGAAGACCCTCCAGCAGTTGGCAGAAGTCTTCGGCGGCGACCGACGCGGAGCCGTCTGCCGCGAGATATCAAAGGTACACGAAGAATGTTGCCGAGGCACTCTCGACGAACTCATACAACACTTCACCGAGACCGCTCCACGCGGAGAGATTGTTCTTCTTGTAGCCGGCAAGAGCAAAGAAAAGAAATCAAAAGACCAAAAATAAATAACGAACATGAAACGCATTTTCACTTACGCATTCGGACTCGCTGTCCTCTTCACGACAGCCTGCACCGACGGAAAGAGAGGCCCCCAACAAGCCAACATGATGCAATACGACTCGCTCCAGCGCGTCATTGCACAAAAAGACAACGAACTCAATGAGATGATGGCCACCCTCAACGAGATACAGGATGGACTGCGCGAGGTGAGCGAAGCCGAAAACCGCGTCACAATCATCAAAGACGGCGAAGGCACCAACCGCATGGAAGTCATCCGCGAGAACATCCAGTTCATCGCACAGACCATGCAACACAACCGCGAGCTCATCAATAAGCTCAAGAAGCAGCAAAGCGAAAGCTCCTACAAGAGCGAACAGCTCCGCAAAACCATCGACAACCTCATCCTGCAACTCGACGAGAAAGACCAACAGCTACAGGCACTGCGCACAGAGCTCGATGCCAAGGACATCCAGATAGAAGAACTCGACAAGGCCATCAACGACCTCAATGCCGACGTCAACTCGTTACGCTCCGACAACGAGCAGAAGGATGCCACCATCGACACCCAGGACAAGCAACTCAACACGGCATGGTATGCCTGCGGCACTAAGAGCGAGCTCAAAGACCACCGCATCCTCGACGGAGGAAAGGTGCTGCAAGGAAACTTCGACAAGGGATACTTCACCAAGGTAGACATCCGTCTTGACAAAGAAATCAAGCTCTACTCCAAGTCAGCCAAACTACTGACCACCCACCCAACCTCCAGCTATACCCTTGAGCAGGATGCCAACAAGCAGTACATCCTTCGCATCAACGACCCCGAGACATTCTGGTCAGCCAGCAAATATCTTGTCGTGCAAGTTAAATAGGATAAAAACAACAAGACAATGTTCACCAACAACATGGGCGAGATACATCGGCAGGGGCGCATAGAGGTCGTCTGCGGCTCTATGTTCTCCGGCAAGACCGAAGAACTCATCCGGCGCATGAAGCGGGCCAAGTTCGCCAAACAGCGGGTGGAAATCTTCAAGCCCGCCATCGACGTCAGGTATTCCGAAGCCGATGTGGTCAGCCACGACCGCAACGTCATCACGTCTACACCCATCGACTCCTCGGCACAGATTCTTCTTCTCGCGTCCGACATTGATGTCGTGGGCATCGACGAAGCCCAGTTCTTCGACATGGGTCTTGTTGATGTCTGCAACGAACTGGCCAACCGAGGCATCCGCGTCATCGTGGCAGGCCTCGACATGGACTTCCGCGGCGTACCCTTCGGCCCGATGCCAGCCCTTTGTGCCATTGCCGACGACGTGAGCAAGGTCCATGCCATCTGCGTCAAGTGCGGCGCACTGGCCTACGTCAGCCATCGCCTCGTCCAGAACGACAAGCGCGTACTCCTCGGCGAGACTGCCGAATACGAGCCCCTCTGCCGCGACTGCTATCAGAAAGCCATCAAAGAGGCCGAGCAGCAAACCGCCACCACATAACACCCATCCCCTATGCAAGAAAAGATAACCTTCGACAAAGTCATACGCTGGATCACCATTGCCCTCGTCGTCGGGGCCGTGATGTACCTCGTCAACTACCTCAGCGGCGTACTGCTGCCGTTCTTCGTAGCATGGCTCTTTGCCTACCTGCTCTATCCCATCGTAGCCTTTGTCGAACGCCGGTGCCACATTCCCTATCGCGTCCTTTCCATCATCATCACCCTGCTGGCCGTCATCACCCTCATCGGCGGTGCCCTCTACTTCATCATTCCGCCCATGATCGACCAGTTCACGAAACTTACACAATACATCACCATCTGGCTGCAACAGACCGCACAGACCGACGACCTGTCAGCCTTCATACAGCGGTTCATGAAAGAACATGAACAGGAAATCAACCAGTTCCTCCACAGCAACGACTTCAACGAAGCCCTTAAGACCGTCGTCCCACAGCTCTTCAACTTCCTCGGACAAACCGTCAACGTCATCCTCAGCATCGTTGCCTCCTGCATCACCCTGCTCTATATGTTCTTCATCCTCCTCGACTACGAATACCTCACCAACAACTGGATACGCATCTTCCCCCTGAAGGCACGCCCCTTCTGGCGCAACCTCATGCAGGACGTGTCGCGCGAACTCAACAACTACATCCGCGGACAGTCACTCGTCGCCCTGACCATGGGCATCCTCTTCTGCATCGGCTTTACCATCATGGACTTCCCCATGGCCATCGGTCTGGGCATCCTCATCGGTGTCATGGACCTCGTGCCCTACCTCCACACCTTTGCCCTCATCCCCACAGCCTTCCTTGCCATGCTCAAGGCTGCTGACACCGGACAGAACTTCTGGCTCGTCTTCGGACTCGCCGTCGGCCTCTTCGCCCTCGTACAAGTCATCTGCGATATGTTTGTCACACCACGCATCATGGGAAAGGCCATGGGACTGAACCCCGCCATCCTCCTGCTCTCCCTCTCCGTGTGGGGAGCCCTGCTCGGCTTCATCGGCCTCATCGTAGCCCTGCCGCTGACCACCATCCTCATCGCCTACTGGCAACGCTATATCACCCGCGAACAGCCCGTAGAGGAAAGAGCGAAAGTCCCCGACAGTCCGCCGTCAGAAACAAAAGTAGAAGCCGAAATGAAAAAAAATGCCGAATAATTTGGCTATTTGAAAAAAAGACAGTACCTTTGCACCACTTTTCGGTAAGAGATACCAAAACTATTAAGGGAGATCCGTTAGCTCAGTTGGTAGAGCACAACACTTTTAATGTTGGGGTCTTGGGTTCGAGCCCCAAACGGATCACAAGAAAATCAGCAAGCAATTGAATATCAATCGCTTGCTGATTTTCTTTTACTCCAAATGCACCACTTTTGCACCACTAAACATTAACAACAAGGCTTTACAAATCGCCCTAAATACCAAGAAAAGGGCCATTAACACTTGTTATCACATGGAATGAACTCTTTAGATAACCATATAGACAACCTTTTAGGCAACCCTAAGTCAGCCTATTCGTTTCTACTCCACTTCGTCAACATCCAGCTATTTCATATTTT